>CAYYNM010000090.1:0-11990 GCA_964472945.1 uncultured Methylomarinum sp.
AAGCGCATAGCAAGCTACGCAACTATTTATACAACGCAGAAGACGGACAAAAAGACAAGTTAGTTGCTCAAGTTTTTCATGCACGCTCCTTAATTACCGGTCTGATATAAAGCCAGGCACTCCTTTTATCTGCTCACGAACCATTTGAACATATTGCAGCCCCATTAAAGTAGAGCCATCATCTACATTTTCAACCCAAATCACCCTGACTTCCCCTTCTAAATTAAGCTGAGAAAAATCAAAGGTTGTGACAGTTCCAGGTTTAACCGACAACTTTTCTTTCAAAAAAATCATCAAACCATCAATTGATACATTTTTCGTTAAAAAGCCATAAGACTGGCCTTTAAACACAATCTCTCCTGAAGCAGAAAGAGTTTTCCTATAAGCTTTGCGTTTATAAAGTAAGTTATTCACATCATAAGATAAATTTCTAAACTCCAAGGCTATATATATATGACCCTCAATTTTCTCAGACCTTACTACATCCGCTTCTCCCGCTAAGCGCATTTCAGGTAAATACAAGTCTATGGTGGCTGATGTCTCAATTGAATGAAAAATATCAGATATATCAATACCACAAGCATTAGCATCTAATTCTGCTAATAAACCTGTAATTGATAAGTTTCTAACAGAAATTTCCAGTTCTTTACCTGCCAAATAAATAAGCCCATGTGAACTAAGACATTTTCGGTAAGACCTTTTTTTCATACTCATAATATTTTTGTTTGAAAATCAAAAGATATGGTAAAAAGTATAGACATTAATCCAAGATATTCCAGACATTCACCTTTAATTTCTAATGAAATATATTATTTTTCTTTTTTTTATCTTATTTTTTCTGCCCTCTTGTACAACAACACCCAAAAACACCCATAATATTTGTAAAGTTTTCCAGGAAAAAGATGATTGGTATGCTGATGTAAAATCATCGTATGAAAAGTGGGGACTTCCTATTCATATTAATATGGCTATTATGTATCAGGAATCCCACTTTGTTGCAGATGCTAAGCCGCCACGCCCCAGACTTTTAGGCTTTATTCCCTGGTTTAGGTCAAGTAGTGCTTATGGCTATGCACAAGCACAAGATGGTACATGGAATGATTATTTAAATACAGCTGGTGATTGGGGAGCAGACAGGGATGATTTTTCAGATGCAACTGACTTTATCGGCTGGTATTGCTCAATTAGCCATCAAAAATTGGGGATTCCTCTGTTAGCCACAAAAAATCTCTATCTTGCTTATCACGAAGGTCATGGTGGCTATATGCGTAAAACTTATCTCGAAAAACACTGGTTAATCAACACATCTAATAAAGTAGCAAAGATTGCACAGCAATATAAAACCCAATTATTACGTTGCAAAGATGAATTAGAAAGCAATTCCTGGTTTTTTTGGTAAACTATAGCGCTTAAACTAATAACAATGGAAAATTCGATGAAAAACCCAGTTATTGTCATTTTAGCCGCAATTTTAATAGGAATAACTATGTTCTCAATGGCAAATGCCACTTCACCAGAAGAAAACAAAGCAGCAGGAGAAGCCTTTCTTGCTGAAAATGCTAAAAAACCAAATATTGTGACCACGGCAAGTGGCTTACAATACGAAGTACTAACTGAAGGTGAAGGCCCCTCTCCATCTGCTACAACCAGCGTAACAGTTCATTACAGAGGTACCACACTTGATGGTAAAGAGTTTGATAGCTCATACAGCCGTAATGAACCCGCGACCTTTCCATTAAATCGTGTTATTGCAGGCTGGACAGAAGGCTTACAATTAATGAATGTGGGGGCAAAATATCGCTTCTTTATCCCATCTGAACTTGCTTATGGTCAACGGGGTGCCGGTGTAGATATTGGCCCAAATGCAACACTTATTTTTGAAGTGGAACTCCTAAAGTTCTAAGTGTATACTTCTAAAATTACAGATTTTCCCTAGAGACTATTTGTTTTTGCAGACAAATACCTGCTTTTCAACAATATACTCTAGGTAATCAATAAAGCCTTGCTTGAGCAAGGCTTTTTTATTTAAGGCTTATGATAAAATATCAACTTTTTGCAACAACACCCAAGGCAATGGAAGACATTCTTGCCTCTGAATTAAAACAACTTGGAGCAGAAAATGTTCAGCCTAAAATGGCAGGCGTTAGCTTTCAAGGTGATCTTGAAATGGCCTATAGAGCCTGTCTTTGGTCAAGAACTGCAAATCGTATTTTATTGCCTTTAAAGTCTTTTAACGTTCACTCTAAAGAAGATTTGTACGACGCAGTAAAAAAAATCAATTGGTTTGAACACTTTAAACCTGATGAAACCTTTGCCGTATCGTTTAGTGCAAAAAATTCAGACGTCATAATCAACACCCACTTTGGCGCCTTAGTGGTAAAAGATGCTATCGTCGATCAAATGCGAGCCAAGTTCCAAAAACGCCCTAATATTGAGCTACACCGCCCCACCATTAAAATCAATGTATATTTGAATAATGATAGCGCACAATTAAGCTTAGATTTGTCGGGTGAAAGCTTACACCGACGCGGTTACCGCGAAGCCAATGTAGCAGCCCCCATAAAAGAAAACTTAGCAGCTGCTATGCTTTTGCGTAGCAACTGGCCAGAGATAGCTAAACAAGGTGGGGCTCTCGTCGATCCCATGTGTGGGTCAGGAACACTATTATTAGAAGCCGCTTTAATATCGGCTGATTATGCACCAGGCTTATTAAGAGATTATTATGGTTTTCTCGGCTGGAAAAAGCATGATGAGGAATGCTGGCAAAAACTATTAGTTGAGGCTGAGCAGCGCAAAATAATTGGCCTACAAAATATGCCTGTTATTGCTGGTTTTGATAAAAGTCGTCGTACGGTTGCCACCGCAATTCAACACGTTGAAAATGCTGGTTTTGATAATAAAATACATGTTGAAAAAAGAGAGATAAACGATGCGAAACCAGCGACTAGCTGGAAAGCCGGTCTACTTATTTGTAACCCGCCCTACGGTGAGCGTTTAGGTGATGATAAAGAAATATCTCAACTTTACCTCCAATTTGGAGAGGTATTAAAGTCACGTTTTATAGGCTGGAAAGCGACTATAATTATCAGCAACCCGGAAATGGGCTTCCGCTTAGGAATTAAATCACAAAAACCCATTACTCTTTTCAATGGCCCATTGGAATGTAAGCTATTGCGTTTAAATATTGTAGAAAAATCTTTTTTTATTCCTAAAGCAAAATCCCAGCAAGAACGTATAGAACGTGTCACTAAAAACTCATCTTCTGAACAAAATGGTGGGCAAACCGCTGAAATGTTTGCCAACCGACTAAAGAAAAATCTCAAAAAAATGACTAAATGGGCAAAACAGCAAAATGTTAGCTGTTACCGTTTATATGATGCCGACTTACCTGAATATTCAGTAGCAATTGATATCTATCAAGGCGATCAACTATGGGTTAATGTACAAGAATATGAAGCCCCTAAATCAATTGATGCTCATAAAGCTAATGAACGGTTAGCCGGAATCTTGGCTGAAATTCCTCGTGTTCTTAACATTGACAAATCACAGGTATTTTTAAAAATCCGTCGTAAACAAAAAAATACCGAACAATATGAAAAACAGGATAATAAAGCCAATTTTCATATTATTGAAGAAAATAATGGTAAGTTCCTGGTTAATTTTGAAGATTATATTGATACAGGAATTTTTCTGGATCACCGCCCTATTCGTCAAACAATTCAGCAACAAGCTCAAGGTAAAACTTTCTTAAATTTATTTGCCTACACTGCTGCCGCCTCAGTACATGCGGCAATAGGCGGTGCTTTATCCACAACCAGTATTAACTCATCAAATACCTACTTAGACTGGGCTGAAAAGAACTTTACATTAAACAATCTAGCTGGAAACAATAAACATATTCGTGCAGACTCATCTGCCTGGCTTGAAGAGCAACGTAAAAAGGTTGAGCCCACACAATATGATTTAATTTTTTTAGACCCCCCCACTTTTTCAAATTCAAAACGTATGGATACAGTATTTGATATTCAACAAGATCATGTGAGTTTAATTAATAATGCTTTAGCACTGTTAACAGGTGAAGGTATATTATATTTTTCCACTAATTTTAAACGCTTTAAGCTTGATGAATTGGGCATTATTAATGCCAATATCGAAAATATTTCAGCCGCCACCATCCCAGAAGATTTTTCTAGAAGCCCCAAAATTCATTATTGCTGGAAAATAACGCATAAATGAAAACAGTTCAACTTATCATAACGGGGCGAGTACAAGGTGTTTATTTTAGGGCATACACCCAAAAGCAAGCCACAAAACTTGGTGTATCAGGGTATGCTTGCAATAAAGCAAATGGTGCTGTAGAGGTTATTGCCTGTGCACCAGCAGATAAATTAGAGAGCTTTATAAACGGGTGTTATAAAGGGCCTTTACTCGCTAAAGTTAAAAAAGTCTTGGTGAATGATAAATATGTACTAACAGAAACATTCACTCAGTTTGAAATTCGGTAGTAAGTTAAATCTTTAGCTTTAGGCAACTCGCAACAAATATATTCTCATTAATAACAGCCTTTGGGGGCTCAGGTTTTAACCTACATTCTTTAGTGCAAAAGCAGGCAAAATCCTGTGTCCCCATGATAAATTGTTAAAATAGCTTTATCAACAGATTCGACCTACTACTGATTCAAGCGATAAAATAATTAAATATTGAATCCCATGTGATTTTTAGGGTATTATAAATTTCCGTTTAGAGTTAATCAGACTGCTTTTACTTGTGAAAGAGAAAAAGAAACTCTGTTAAATTTCCATTAATCATAAATAACCATACAGGAGAAATCTGAAATGGCTGAAATTAAATATACCGATACAATTGTCAGTGATACTGACAAAAAAGGGAACATTACTTTTGCAAATGATGTTTTTCAGAAAGTTGCGGGCTATAGCGAAGCCGAATTACTGGGTGCTAACCACAACATTGTTCGCCATGAGGATATGCCTCGCGCTTGCTTTAAGTTGGTGTGGGACACACTCAAATCAGGAAAAAGTCTTCGGGCTTACGTCATAAATAAAGCGAAGAATGGCGATTATTACTGGGTACTTGGTACTTTTACAATAACGGATGATGGTTATCATGCGGAAAGAATCCCACCAAATCCTGCCGTTATTAAGGATGTGATAGCACCTCTTTATAAACAAATGCGCGATAAAGAGAAAGAGATGAACTACAGTAACGAAGGGATGGATGCTGCACTCCAGATTGTACTGGATCTTCTGGCAGAAAAAGGCATCACATACGATGAACTAATTGATTCTCTTGATGATATGTAATATTAAGGAGCGAGAATTATTAAATCCTCGCTCCTAAGAAGGGACTGAGTAGTATTTATATTATTTCTCCTACAACTTTTCACCTGCCCCCTATTTCTATAAATACGGGACAGGTAAAAATCAGTAGCAACACCTGCATACAGCTTCTTGTTAAATTTTTAAGCTATTTTAAAAATATAATACCAAGCTAAAAATCAACTTTATATCGTCTTCATACGGGGGCATTTCGACAAACTCCACATTCTCAGGACATAGTTTAAGTTTCAATAAAGATCAGAGTTTTGTATGAGACTCCAAATTATCAGCTTTTATACCAACTATCCTATAAGTCAATTTGGCAATAAAGCCTAAGTAGTTCATTAGTCGAATCTTACTCATTAAAATCAAGCAATTTGCCACTCAGCTGAAGTTTCATTTGATTTTTCAATATCAACTTCATCCACTTGTAAAAGATGCCATTCAAAGTGTTCAGTTAAAGGTAAGTCATCCATTTGTTCATAATCTATATCGGCATTAGCTTGCTCAGTCATAATAATTCTCCAATAATGTGACTCTCACTATATCCAGATTATAAAATATATATATTGTACTAAATCACAATTCTATGGGTTTTTATTAAATTTTCGACCGGTTTCACGAGATAAGACCTGATAAGGTAGGGCTTAATTTAAAATATGTTATCACTATCACAACAAATACATAAGGTATTTGTTGTGACTGGCTTTTGCTATGGAATCAAGTTAGAGATCGGTAAGTTGTTTCGTGCACGTTGTTCCTATGAGTTAATCTCTACATATAAGGCACGGTATTCATCTGTCAACTTATGATTGGGAGCATAATGAACCAAAGGCTGAGAGGCGGTATGAGACTCTCGCACTTTAACTGATGGTGATATTTTATTCTCTAGAACAGGATGACCTTCTGCAATCAACTCTTCAACCAGTTGCCTTGGTAGATTAGCTTGTTTTTGATATTGATTAACAACAATACCTTCAATTTCTAAGTTTTCATTGTGATCAGCTTTTACTTCAGCAATAGAATTCATCAGTGTATAGAGTGAATCTCTAGCAAAGGTATCGCAATCAAAAGGAATTAAACATTTTTCTGCGGCAATTAATGCCGACTGGCTATAGAAATTAAGGATAGGAGGCGTATCAATATAAACTGCATCAAAACCTTCCAGTTTTTCTAGCTCTTCCTTAAGTTTAAAAATTTTATAGCGAGAGTCTAAACGGCTTTGTAATGCTTCCAGCTCAGGATGACTAGGCAGAACAAATAAATTAGGGAAAGGTGTTTCATGAATAGCACTTGCAATACCTTCTTTGCCGCCACCAAAAAGACTAATACCTAAACAATCCTTAAAAAAATGAGCAATTGTTTTGTCAGCATCAGTAATTTTATGACCCAGTAGATATTGTGTTGAATTCCCTTGTATATCAAGGTCTATCACCAGTGTTCGCTTACCTTCGATCGCACTAATAGCGGCTAGGTTACAAGTAATGGTTGATTTTCCTACACCACCTTTTTGATTGAAGATGACCCTGCGCATATTATTTCCTCACTGAACTGATTTTATTAGGTTCAAATAGATAAGACTGCATTATAAGCTTTGAAGCAGTAATATCAACAGCGAGTGAAAGTTTTTGCATGACATTCAGGACATTCAGGGATTTCACTGGTTGATTTAAATGCGATTTTTTTACTACATGTGTCACAAACAAAAGTCCCTGGCCCTGTAATATCACCACTCTTATAAGGATGATATTGTTTTGCCTGAATATCAAGTTTAGCTAATTCAATACGGGTTTTATCTGCCAAACTAAAAAAGTCATCTAATGCAAAATTTTCCAGTAACTCAATGTCAAATTTTAACCACTCATTTAAAGAATCATCATCACTCACTGCTGGAGTAGTGGTTGCAGCATGTTCAATATCTCGCATTAAAAAGTCAGAAACTTCATTAATTTCTTCTTGCGTGAGCTCCCCCAATTCACTGGTTTTTTCCTTGGCAAGTTCCATTGCATCAGCAACAGAGTGCAGGGTATCGTCCATAATTTCGTATAAATTTTCCATTAACTTGTTATACGCTTCGATAAATTTATTATCACTCATAAGGTTCTCCTTAAAATACATTTTAGATTTATGCTTCTGTACTGTATTCTAACGCTTTTGCAGGTTAAAAGACGAGTAGGATGGAAGAAAATTACACACCTTTAGATATTGAACAGGCAACTCAAGAAAATTGGGAGAAGTCTGGTGTGTTCAATACCACTGAAGATACGGATAAAGAAAAGTATTATTGTCTATCTATGTTTCCCTATCCCAGTGGAAAATTACATATGGGACATGTTCGTAACTATACGATAGGCGATGTCATTAGTCGGTATCAACGCATGCAGGGTAAAAATGTAATGCAACCCATGGGCTGGGATGCGTTTGGCTTACCTGCTGAAAATGCTGCGATGCAAAATAATATTCATCCTGCTGACTGGACTTATAGCAATATTGATTATATGCGTGATCAATTAAAGCAACTGGGGTTTGGTTATGACTGGAATAGGGAACTGGCAACTTGTGACCCTAGTTATTACAAGTGGGAACAATGGTTTTTTTTAAAACTATTAGAAAAAGACTTGGTTTATAAAAAAACTTCACCTGTAAACTGGTGCCCACATGATAAAACAGTCTTAGCAAATGAACAGGTAATTGACGGTTGTTGCTGGCGTTGTGATACTAAAGTTGAGAAAAAAGAAATCTCTCAATGGTTTGTTAGAATTACCGCTTATGCTGATGAGTTATTAAAAGATTTAGATAAACTGGATGGTTGGCCAGAAAAAGTTAAAACCATGCAGGCAAACTGGATAGGCCGCTCTGAAGGTGTGGAAATGGATTTTGCAGTAGCTAATACTGACCCTATCAGAATTTATACTACACGCCCCGATACTTTAATGGGGGTGACATATCTGGCTGTTGCTGCTGAACACCCTGTTGCTATTGAAGCGGCTAAAGGAAATGCTGAAATTACTGCTTTTCTGGAAGATTGCAAGGTAATGGAAACATCAGAAGCCGCTATGGAAACCATGGAAAAACGTGGTGTAGACTCTGGCGTTAAAGCTATTCATCCCATTACAGGTGAACAAGTCCCTGTCTGGATTGCCAACTTTGTATTAATGGGGTATGGGACTGGCGCAGTCATGTCAGTACCTGCACATGATCAAAGAGATTACGAATTTGCTAAAAAATACGGTATAACAATAAAGCAAGTTATTTTTTCAGCAAAGGGTGAGCAAGATGATACTTCTGAGCATGCTTTTACAATTAAAGGTATATTAAAAAATTCAGCAGAGTTTGATGGCTTAACATCAGCCAGTGCTTTTAATGCGATTGCTACAAAGCTTGAAGGAGATCAAAAAGGCGAAAAGAAAACCAATTTTCGCTTACGCGACTGGGGGGTCTCTCGTCAGCGTTATTGGGGTGCCCCTGTCCCAATCATTTATTGTAATGATTGTGGCACAGTGCCTGTACCAGAAGCAGACCTACCTGTTGAACTGCCCAAAGAAGATGTGGTTTTAGACGGCTCTCAATCACCTTTAGCAGCACATCCAACATTTCCTCATACTGATTGTCCAAAATGCGGTAAAGCAGCAAGAAGAGAAACAGATACTTTTGATACCTTTATGGAATCATCTTGGTATTTTGCTCGCTATGCGGGTAAAAGTGAGACCAGTATGCTGGCTGATAGTGCTAATTACTGGCTACCCGTCGATCATTATATTGGCGGTATTGAACATGCGATTTTACATTTATTGTATGCTCGTTTTTACACTAAATTGCTGCGTGATGAAGGTTTAATCGCTTGTGATGAACCTTTCAAACGTTTATTGACTCAAGGTATGGTGCTAAAAGATGGCGCAAAAATGTCCAAATCAAAAGGCAATACGGTTGACCCACAAGGGTTGATACAACAATATGGTGCGGATACTGTCCGTATGTTTGTCATGTTTGCAGCCCCACCTGAGCAATCATTAGAGTGGTCTGATAGCGGTGTTGAAGGATCTTTTAGATTTTTAAAGCGTTTATGGCGGCAGGTATTTTTACATATTGAGCCAGCGAAAAATATTCCAAATTTAGATACAAGCTCTTTAACAGAAGAGCAAAAAACACTTCGCCGTCAATTACATTTGGTGATTAAAAAAGCAACAGATGATTATGGCCGTCGGTATACTTTTAATACTGTAATTGCAGCTAATATGGAGTTAGTAAATACATTATCTAAAACAAATGATAACTCAGTAAATGGAATAGCTATTCGCCAAGAGGTGCTAGAAGCTATTTTATTAATGCTCGCCCCCATTACCCCCCATATTTGTGAGCAATTATGGAGTAATTTGGGACATAAGACTGATATTGTCAGCCAAGCTTGGCCTAAGTTAGATGAATCAGCTTTAGAGCAAGATTCAATAAAAATGATGCTTCAAGTTAATGGTAAATTAAGAGGCAATATCATGGTATCTACAACAGCGAGTAAAGATGAAATTGAAAAATTAGCTTTTGAAGATGAAAATGTTAAGCGTTTTATTGAGGGAAAAGAGATTAAAAAGGTGGTTATTGTACCCAAACGCCTAGTTAATATTGTTGTATAAGTACCCACGTAAAATTAATTTAACAAAAACAACTGTCATTCCTGCGTGCTCTTAGCAGGAATCCATCTGACCTACACAGTAGATTCCCGATAAGAACACTCGGGAATGACGAAAATAAATTGTTAAGTTAATTATGCCTGCCTACTTAGTTATTAACAAACCACAAGTTAAAAATTGTAGAGCGAACTTTAGTCCGCCCTACATTTGGCTAAGGTAACTTGATGTAGGATGTACTGAGGAACGAAGCGCATCCTACGATTTTTATTAAAATCATACTCCCCATGACTCAATTTAAAACTATTTTTCTACTCACTTTTCTATTGACCGTTTCCGCTTGTGGCTATCAATTACGTGGCAGCATCGACTTACCAGAAGAACTAAAAAGTATTTTTCTGCAAGGTGGTTCAAGCCAGTTAAACAAAGCAATGCGGAAAACGCTTAAATCATCAGGTGGTCAGCTTGTTGATTCTGCGACACAAGCTGGACTGATCCTGCAAGTATTGAAAGAAAAAATGGACCGAAGAGTATCATCACTAAGTTCTTCAGGAAGAGCAAATGAATATGAATTAGTTTATAAAATTGATTTTACTTTGCTTGATAAAGATGAAAATACATTATCCAAACTGCAGCAAATTGAAATTAATAAAAGCTACTTCAATAATCAAGAAGAAGTTTTAGGTAAAAATAATGAAGAAAAAGTGATTAGGGAAGAAATGTACCGTAAAGCAGTTCAATCAATGGTTAATAGATCTCGGGCAGCTTTAGAAAACCAGGACAAATAGTTGTGAGGCTAAAACCTGAACAAGTCAATGCCGCTTTAAAGCAATTAGCACCCGTCTATTTTGTAACAGGTGACGAGCCTTTACAGCAAGGAGAGGTAGCCGATGCTATTCGCTTGGCTGCAAAAAAATCAGGATATTCTACACGAGAAGTTTTATCTGTAGAGACTGGCTTTGAATGGGGTGATCTAGCATTAGCCGCTGATTCAATGTCTCTCTTTGCCGATAAAAAAATAATTGATTTAAGACTGCCCTCAGGTAAGCCAGGAATAGAAGGCGCTAAAGCATTAATAGATTACTGTCAGCGCTTACCTGAGGATAATTTACTACTTATCACAGCCCCTAAAGTAACGGGTGCCACTTTAAAAACAAAATGGTGCCAGGCAATCGATCAGTCAGGTGTTATTGTTCAAGTCTGGCCGCCAGATGGAACTACTTTAATACAATGGTTACAGCGTAGAGCACAAAAAAGAGGCTTGCTAGTAGCAGAAGATGGAATAAAGGTTTTAGCTTCTCGTATTGAAGGCAACTTACTTGCCGCTTCCCAGGAAATAGAAAAGCTTTATATCTTATACGGCAGTGATTCGATTTCTAAACAAGCCGTTGAACAAGCTGTTGCTGATAGCTCCCGATTTGACGTCTTTAAATTATCAGATTGCATGTTATCAGGGCGAATGGGGCGTGCAGTTAAAATATTAAATGGTTTAAAGGCAGAAGGCATTGCCCTCCCAGTTATCGTATGGGCTTTATCCAAAGAAATTAGGATGTTGATTAATATAAAAACAGCTATTAGCCAAGGGCAAAATAAAGAACAAGTACTAAAAAATAACCGCTTGTGGGATAAACGTAAGCAATTAGTAAGTAACGCTATTGCCAGAATAGATACCCAAGTATTACAACAAGCCTTATTGTTATGTTCAAAAGCTGATCGGCAAATTAAGGGACGAGAGCAAGGAGATTGTTGGGAAACATTGTTATCACTTTGTATGTTGTTTTCTGTAAAATAAGATGCACTTACAATGTACCACAAATTTTTACGGGTGAAGTGAATGTACCATCCATTAAATGAATGTTTTCCCACTAAAAATAAGGAAAACCACACCGCTCTGAATTTGATTTTACCCTGCCCTCAATTATTGTTCATTGTAACCATTTTATTTTAATGGCAGGAGCCGTTGATCCAACACCAACATTACGGCCAGTAAAGTGATAAATCTGTTTAATACCTGAATCCGTGACTTCACTAC
>CAYYNM010000091.1:0-11937 GCA_964472945.1 uncultured Methylomarinum sp.
AAAGCTTATTTTAACAATTTATCCATTATTGGGGCGCAGGCTTTAGCCTGCTCTTACACTAAAGAATGCAGGCTAAAGCCTGCGCCCCAAAAAGCTGTTATTAATGAGAATGTATTTGTTAAAGCTACAGATTTAACCCACTACCCTATATTCTAAGCAACAGCGGTTAAAATAAGGGTAAAAGGTCAGCTCTTGAAATGGCACATTGCAAATACATGACTGCAAGCCCCAACCATTCTTCAGAATTAATCGGTCACTGTCTTAGAATTTAATTTGAGCCTGACCTCATTTTAGCCTCGGCCATCAACTAACTCGACAATTAATGAAATATCCGTGCATTTAACATTTAATATTATATGCCTGAGGGGGAGTTTAACCGCTAAAGTACTGATTCCAAGCCTCCAATAAAGTTTTTTATTTTCGTTTACCAATACTTCTAGTGTTCTAAGCTATTTCAGAGAAAACCTTGTTGAGCCGGCTAATACCACTGGTTGAATCCAGAATTTTGCCAGCATACGTTCACGTTAAATATGAATCTGTGCAGGTTCTCCATTTTCATTACTGGAAAAGAAAAATTCAAAAATGTCAGGTTACGCGGTAGTACTGCTAACCCAGCCTACATACTGAAAACACCGCTAACAAAATCAATGGCTAATGGTTGAGAAAGCATTAATTTAATGCCCATACTGAATAGTAGCAAAGCGATTAAAGGACGTAGTATATTATCTGGTAGTTTATTTCCTATTAAGCTACCTAGATAAATGGCAGGAACGCCACCCAGCAATAAACCTATAAGCAAGCTAAAGTCAACGCTACCAAAGTGTAAATGCCCCAAACCAGCAATAGCCGTTAACGGGACAGCATGAGCTATATCCGTACCTACAATAGCAATAGATGATTTGCGTGGGTAGAGTAAAAAAAGAAAAGCAGAACCAATCGCCCCAGCCCCCACAGAAGAAAGTGTTACCACACAGCCTAAAAGACAACCAGTAAGAACGGTGATAAAGGGTTTGTAAGTTCTGACAAAATTAACAAAAAAACTATCACCATGATTAGAATGAATAAAGCTAAGTAAGCGGTTTTTTATAATGATGATAAAAGAAGTTAAAATTAGCATGATGCTGAGTGTCAGCATAATAATATTATCAAAATTTACCCCCGCTTGTTTTAATTGTTCTAACAGTAAAATGGTGATAATTGAGCAAGGAACGCTTCCACTTCCTAAAAGAAAAACAACTTTCCAGTCGACAGTACGGTTTTTATGATGAAAGTAAACGCCGCTTGCCTTGGTTAAAGCTGCGTAGAGTAAATCAGTACCTACGGCAATAGCAGGTGAAATGCCAAAACCCAAAACCAAAATGGGGGTCATTAATGATCCACCACCCACACCGGTTAAGCCTATGATTAAGCCGACTAAAGCGCCAGCTGCAATATGAAGTTCCACAAAAATTAAAGGTATCAATGAAAAAAGTGAGCAAATATAGCTGAAACTCTATATATTTAAAAGTAATTTAAAAATATATTGTTATTCCAAAAAGAGATAAGAATGAAGTTGCAACAATTACGTTACTTGCTAGAAATTGAAAAGCAAAACTTGAATATATCTAAAGCAGCTGTTGTTTTGTGTACTTCGCAGTCAGGGATCAGTAAGCAAATCAAGTTATTAGAAGGTGAGCTGGGGGTTGATTTATTTGAACGTAATAGTCGTAAGTTAACTGCATTGACAACAGCAGGAGAGCGTATTGTTGCTTTAGCTAAAGACGTTATAAATAAAGTGGGGGATATTAAACAAATAGCCGCTGAATTTACTAATGAGCCAAAATCAATAAGTATAGCCACCACCCATACTCAGGCTCGATATGTTTTGCCTGCTATTGTGGGGCACTTTCTAAGCTTGAACCCTAATATTAACCTAAATCTACAGCAAGGCACACCTGAACAAGTTGCTACTTTATTAGAAAATAATGAAGTAGATATTGCTATTGCAACAGAAGTGTTAGCAAGCAGAGCAGCGTTAGTTGCTCTACCTTGCTACCAGTGGAGCCGAAGTGTTATTGTAAAAAAAGATCACCCCTTGACCCAGAAAGCTAAATTAACTATGGCTGATTTAGTTCAATACCCCATTATTACTTATGTTCAAGGGTTTACTGGGCGGTATAAACAAGATGAAGCATTTAAGCACTATCAAATGGAACCTAATATAGTGTTAGCTGCAGTGGATGCTGATGTTATAAAGACCTATGTGCGCTTAGGTCTAGGTATAGGCATTATTGCCAATATGGCATATAGCCCAGAACAAGATGGTGATTTATATGTGCAAAATGTAGAGCACTTGTTTGGAATAAGTACCAGTCAAATTGCAATAAAAAAAGACCGAAATATAAAGCCTTACGTCTACTCTTTTATAGAAATGTTTGCGCCACATTTAACTCAACAGTTAATTATGCAAGCAATTGAATGTGATGACTTACAAGGCAGGCAGAAAATATTCTTAGATATTGCTATCCCTTATTTTTAATGAAAGGTGAAAATAGGAGTTGATGACTCACTAAAAAGTGAGGGATATAACCTATTATTGAGTCATATCACCTGTTTTGATATTTTATCCAGTTTGAAAGCTATTGTTTATGGACATGGCTTAAATATTGCATTACTTAAGGGTTGCTTTTATGGTGAAAATTGACTGGGGAAATAGGTTTTTTTGATCTAGACTGTAAAGTCATTATTCTGTAATCTAATCTGTTGTAAAATAAATTGTTTATCCAGACAATAGGAAATTAAATGGTCAAGTTTAAAAAAGTAGTCAATTTATTAGCCGTAACAGGCATGATATTGTTTTCTGTTGGCAGTTATGCTGAAAAAAAAATCTATAAAGTAAATCCTGGTGATGTTATTGAAATTAATGTCTGGAAAGAAGAAGGGATGTTGCAGGATGTTTTAGTTAGACCCGATGGAGGGATTTCATTCCCATTAGTAGGTGAGTTAAATGTGCAAAATTTAAGCTTACTGGATATAGAGAAGGCGGTAACTAAAAAACTAAGTCAATACCTGGCTGATCCAGTTGTAACCGTTTCTGCAAAACAGTTATTAGGCAATAAAATATATGTTATTGGCCAGGTAAATAAGCCTGGTGAGTATGTTGTTAGTCAATATGTTGATGTGATGCAAGTATTGAGTATGGCCGGAGGAATGACTCCTTTTGCAGCCGTCAATGACATTATCATTCTGCGTAGAGATGATGCTGGAAAACAGCAAGCCATTGAATTTGAATATGGTGAAATAGCAGACGGTGATGAATTAGAGCAAAATATAATAATGCAGGCAGGAGATGTGGTTGTAGTACCTTAATTAGATTTGTTTTAATCAATATAGGACAAACCTGATTTTATATGAAACAAAGTTGTTTTAAATTCGCATCCAAGCATAAGATTTGTTTAGTTATACTGCTTACTAACTTTGGTGCTGTAACCCCTGTTATAGCAAAAGAATTTTATTTTAAGCCATCGATTAGCATCCAAACAGAATATGATGATAATAAAAGATTAAAGACCAATCGGTTTAATAATATTGATACCTCAGCCTATGGCATTATTACGCGAGTCAATGCAAAAGTAGGGGCTCGATCTGATAGGTATGAGGTAGCTCTTGATAGCCAGTTTATTCTTAATCGATATAAAAGTGCCTTTGATTTAGATAGTGAAGATTTTAACTTCAATTTAACTTCTAATTACCAACTGACTGAAAGAAATAATATTAGTTTGGGGGCTAGTTTTAAACGAGATACAACCTTAACTAGTGAGCTTGATGTTAATGGTGGCGGCTCAGGTATAATTCAGGATAATATTAGACATGAACAATGGTCGATTGATCCAAGCTGGAGTTACTCTTTATCTAGCACTCAATTTTTACAAGCGAGTTATACTCATGCAGAGCACAATTATGCGAAATCTGCAGTAGGAGGCTTTGTTAACTATACCATTGATAATTTTTCGACCAGTTTCAGCCAGCAATGGACTCCCTTGTTTAGTAATTTTTTAAGCTTTTCTGCACTGTCTTTTAAAATACCGAAAATAGAACAAGGTAATGTTGAAAGTAGCCGTAAAACTACCGAATATAGTATAAACATTGGTGCACAATACCAAATAGCACCCACATGGTCGACTTCCTTATCTGTGGGTGAGCGTTTTACTACAACTAAATCGACACAAACACTTAAAGTTAATAATTTAAGTTTTGATTTGGGAACAACATCAAATGATGTACAAGGATTTATTTTTTCATTTAGTTTAGATAAACAATTTGAAACAGGAAAGGCTAATATTACTTATTCACGATCAAGCAGTCCGCAAGGCCAGGGGCGTTTACAAGTCAGTGAAAATTTAGCTGCAAGTTTGGAACATCAATTTAGCCAAAAGTTACAAGTTTCTTTAAACGGGAGTTTAAATGATGTTTCGGACTCAGGAGATAACAATAATAGTAATACTAGAACTTATTTTGATATTAGACCTACAATTAGATGGCACTTTGATAAACAAACAAATCTAACAGCAGGGTATCGGTATAGAACTCAAAGCTTTAGCAGCCGTAATGAAGAAGCTATTTCAAACTCAGTAACAATAAACTTTAATTATCGCTGGGATAAAATTTCGACCCAAAAGTATTAAAATTCTGTGATAACAAATAATAATTTAGATTTATAGAGGGTATGTGGTGGAAGATGAAGTAGAAAAAGGAATGCAGGATTACCTTGATATATTAAAACGGAATAAAAATAAAATGTTAATCATTGGTTTGGTTGCCTTTTTTTTAACCGTTATTATCGCTGTAAAATGGCCTGCTACCTATAAATCAACAGCAACCATTTTGATTGAGCAACAAGAAATCCCTCAAGATTTAGTCAGGTCAACCGTGACAAGTTATGCTGACCAACGAATCCAAATAATAAGTCAGCGAGTGATGAGCTCAATCAACTTGAAAAAAATTGTTGATAAATTTGGCTTGTATAAAGAAGAACAAAAAACGGATCCCATTAGTATTGTTCTTGAAAAAATGAGAGAAGATATAAATTTAGAAATGGTCAGTGCGGATGTTATTGACCCCGTTAGTGGTCGCCCGACACAAGCAACCATTGCATTTACACTCTCATTCCAAAGTAAATCGCCTCAAAAAGCGCAGCAAGTGGCTAATGAGTTGGTTAACCTTTATTTGAATGAAAACTTAAAACGGCGTTCAGAAATTGCTACGGAAGCAACCAGCTTTTTGGCTATTGAAGCGGGAAAATTGAGTGAATTAATGGCTGATTTAGAAAAGAAATTGGCTACTTTTAAAGAACAGAATGAAGGAAGTTTACCTGAGCTGCAAACTTTAAATATGCAGATGCGGGATAGAACAGAGCAGCAACTGATGGAGACTAAGCGTCAAATTTCTTCTGCTAAGGATAATATTTTATTTTTAAAGGCTCAACTATCACAGATCGAACCTAATATGACTGTTTTTTCAGAAACAGGACAAAGGATTTATGGTTCAAGAGATAGGCTTAAGACATTAGAAGCTCAGATAGTTACTTTAAAATCAAAATATGCAGCTAATCATCCTGATCTGATTAAAATGGAAAAGGAAATAGCTTCATTAAAGCGTGAGGTTGGAGGTGTTGACAAATTAGAGCTTGTTAAGCAACTTAAGGGTAAGCAAGCAGAATTAGCGGTATTGGCTAAGCGTTATTCTTCTGGACACCCAGATATTAAAAGTCTCAAACAACAAATTGCAAGTATAAAAGAAGCTATAAACCAGCCAGAACAGATCATTAAAGCAATTAATGCAAAACCTGATAATCCCGCTTATATTCAATTATTAGCCCAGTTAAATTCGGCTAAAGTAGAGCTAGCAACACAGTTAGAGCTTAAAAGTAAGCAAGTAGCCAAAATAGATAAGTTTGAACAAGGTTTACTTAAAGCACCTCAGGTAGAAAGAGAATATTTGGAAATATCACGAGAATATGACAATACTCTATTAAAATATCGCGAGGTAAAAGCCAAGCAAATGGAAGCTGATATGGCGCAGGCGATGGAAAAAGACCGTAAAGCAGAAAGATTTTCATTAATTGAACCTCCCGTTTTACCTGAAGAGCCTTTTTCTCCCAACCGTAAAGCGATTGTATTTTTGGGGTTTATTTTGTCTTTGGGGTTAGCCGTAGGGTTTGCTATTGTTAAAGAAACATTAAATTCAGCAATTTATGGATCAAGAGGTGTTATGGCTGTGATAGGTGAACCGGCGCTAGTAGTTATTCCCTATATAGAAAATGAAGAGGATATCGCTGCAAAAAAAACGCATAAGATAAAGGTTTTAACTTTATTAATAGCGGGAGTTATCTTTTGTATTATAGGATTCCACTTTTTTGTTATGCCATTGGATGTGCTCTGGTATGTGCTTTTTAGAAAGATGGGGCTTTAGCCAAGCAGGGTAGTACTAAACATTAGCAATGTCTATAGCGGACTGAAGTCCGCTCTACAAATTCACAAGATTATATTTATTATTGTGAACTGACTCAGCAATCAAAAAAAATATAAAATGGAACGAATTAAAAAAGCCCTAGAAAAAGCTCAACAGCAAAGGCAAGAGACAGAAACCGAGCAGCCACTATCTGAACAAAGTGTGTCAGGAGTCGCGCAAGAAACTCAACAGATTGAGTATTCAGAAACTCGAAATATCAATGTTTCAGAGCATCTGTTAAAAAAGAACAGGATTGTTGCAGGAATAGATGATGATCCCAGAGCTGATCTATACAAAATGCTTAGAACAAAAGTCTTACAAAAAATGCAGATCAATAACGCTAATGTATTAGCTATCACCAGCCCCAAAAGAGGTGAAGGTAAGTCAACAATAGCAATTAATTTAGCGATTAGTATCGCGATGGATGCAAATTATTCTGTATTATTAGTCGATTTAGATTTAAGAAACCCAAGTATTCATAGTTATCTGGGCTTACCTGCCGAGCCTGGGTTAAGTGATTATTTTGCTGGTGATAAAACTATTTCAGAGCTGCTAGTGCATCCAGGGTTTGAGAAAATGGTAATCTTGCCAGCAGGTCAGGCTATAAAAAGATCTTCTGATTTGCTATCAATGCCAAAAATGCTGGAATTGGCAAGTGAGTTAAAACAGCGGTATCCTGACAGGATTGTTGTCGTAGATTTACCTCCTTTATTACAAACAGATGATGCGATGATTTTTATGCCTAATGTCGATGCCTGTATGCTAGTTATTGCTGAAGGAGAAAGCAGTGAAGATGATGTTAAACAAAGCATTATCATGATTGATAAAGACAAATATATAGGTATAGTTCTTAATAAGTCTATGGAAGATCATACAGCAAGTGAAGAGTATTAAAAACTATGTACCAAGCATTTTATGGTTTTAAAGAAAAGCCTTTCACCCTTACTCCCGACCCAGCATTTTTATATTTAAGCAAACAGCATGAAATGGCTTTAACCATGCTTAATTATGGTTTACAAAGTGAAGCAGGCATTTCTGTTATAACCGGTGAAGTGGGAGCTGGCAAAACGACTTTGATTAGGGAAATATTACAGCATTCAGCAGAAAACTCAGAAGTTGGGCTTATCTCAAATGCACATAGTAGCTTTGGTGACTTATTACAGTGGGTATTAATGGCATTTGACATTAGTTCTGAAGCAATAGATAAAGCAGGGCGTTATCAAGTCTTAGTAGACTTTTTAATTAGTAATTACGCTAATAATAAAAAAACTATACTAATAATTGATGAAGCTCAAAACATGGATGCAGAAACTTTAGAAGAGTTACGTCTTATCTCAAACATTAATGCAGACAAGCATTTGGTCTTACAATTAATATTAGTCGGTCAGCCAGAATTATTAGAGTTAATGCAACGGCATGAGCTCAGGCAATTAGCCCAGCGAGTCTCTGTTGATTATAAACTTAAAGCATTAGGCTATAAGGAAACCGTTGCTTATATCAAACATCGCTTAGTGGTTGCTGGTGGGCATAAAGATATTATAGATAAATATGCAATAGCCGCTATTTTTTATCATAGTGGTGGTATTCCGCGTTTAATTAACACCTTGAGTGACTTTGCATTAGTTTTTGGATTTGCTGGAGGGCTAAGGAAAATTGATCTTAATATAATGTTAGAAGTTATAAAAAGTAAGCAAGAGGGAGGAATCTTTCCTATGATTAAACAAGAAAATAAAGAACAGGGAAGGGTTAGGCAACTTATTCAACAGCAAAAAAATATTGATATTCAGCTCACTTTAGGTGAAGAAGATGAAGAAGACGAGTTGGGCGAGTTGTAATAAATTAATCAGTAAATTACTAAGTTAAGCTTTTTGTAGTCTTGATGAAACAACGTGGAATCAAGGTTTTCCTGAGATTCCCCTTGATTTCGTTTCACTGCATCAAGGCTACGTGTTCTTACTCTCTTTAAGCTGTGGTTAACTCATAGCCATATTTATAAACTTGAGCAGTCTTCATACAAAAAAGGAAAAACTTTATGATCCCCGTAGTTATGTCAGGTGGCAGTGGTACACGCTTATGGCCACTCTCAAGAAAACATAAACCTAAGCAGTTTCTTGCCTTATTTGGTGAGAACACGATGTTTCAGGAAACCCTACACCGTTTAGAGGGGCTGGATGAAATCCAATCACCTATTGTGGTATGCAATAATGACCACCGGTTTATGGTGGCAGAACAGACCCATGAGCTGGATATTCAAACCCCCACTATTTTATTAGAACCCTTTGGACGAAATACAGCCCCCGCATTGGCCATTGCAGCACTGCAGGCCACAATAAAAGGTGATGACCCTATCTTGTTAGTGCTAGCCGCTGATCATGTGATTGACAATGTGCCCGCTTTTCATCAAGCAATCTTAAAAGCCCAGGCTGAAGCAGAAAAGGGCTTATTGGTAACATTTGGTATTGTTCCTACCTCGCCAAATACGGGATATGGATATATTAGAGCCGATGAAAAAAATACGCTGAGTAAGGTAAAAGCCTTTGTAGAAAAACCAGATTTAGAGACCGCTAAAAACTATGTTGCTGCCGGTGATTATTACTGGAATAGTGGCATGTTTATGTTTAAAGCCTCTACTTTAATTACAGAACTAGAAAAATTTTCACCCGAAATTCTAAAAAGTTGCCGACAAGCACTCAGTAAAGGTCAGAGTGACTTGGATTTTATTCGTTTGGATCATAATGAATTTAAAGCTTGTCCATCAGATTCTATTGATTATGCGGTGATGGAACAAACTGATAAAGCCGTGGTTGTACCATTAGATGCTGGTTGGAATGATGTGGGTTCATGGGCATCCTTATGGGAGTGTGCAGAGCAAGATGAAGAGAATAACGTTTTGCAAGGTGACGTCATGATTGATGATGTTAAAAACTCATACGTTAGAAGTGATCACCGTTTAGTCTCGGTATTAGGTTTAGAAGATATAGTTGTCGTTGAAACCGCTGATGCGGTAATGGTTGCTAGTAAAGACAGTGCTCAAAATGTAAAAACTATAGTTAATAATTTAATTAAAGAAAATAGACCTGAATCAGAAAATCACCGATTATGTTACCGCCCTTGGGGATATTATGACTGTATTGATGTTGGCCCACGCTTTCAGGTAAAACATATTACCGTTAACCCAGGCGCGTCATTATCATTGCAATTACATTACCACCGTGCAGAACATTGGGTTGTGGTAACAGGCTGTGCAGAAGTGACCTGTGATGATGAAATAACATTATTGTCAGAAAATCAATCAACCTTTATACCATTAGGTAAAAAACACCGCCTGCATAACCCCGGTCGAGTACCGCTTGAAATTATCGAAGTACAGTCTGGTAGTTATTTAGGTGAGGACGATATTATACGTTTTGATGATGAGTACCGACGTGATTAAACTTCTCGTGTAGTATCAATATGCATATTCCTACATTGCATGGAAACAAGAAAAATAATAGATGAAAATTAATATTAATGAACTTATGACGCGTAGCGGTGTGGAATTTGGCACCAGTGGAGTTAGAGGCTTAGTTAAAGATATGAGTGATGAGGTCTGTTGGATTTATGCCACAGCCTTTTTACAGTACCTCGCTAAACGTGGAAAGATTAACAAAGGTTCAACAATTGGCATAGCAGGGGATCTACGTCTAAGCACTCCTCGTATTATGATTGCGATAGCAGATGCTTGTCTTCAAAAAGGCTATACCCCCGTTAATTTTGGCAATATACCGTCACCAGCCATTGCACTATGGGGGATTTCAGAAAAAATACCAACCATTATGGTAACAGGTAGTCATATACCCGATGATCGAAATGGGATTAAGTTTAATACCGCAGACGGTGAAATTTTAAAGCCAGATGAAGAAGGTATAAGAGCTCAACAAGTAGAAGTTACTCAAAATAGTTTTTCAGAAGATAGTAGCTTTAAACAACAAAAGCTACTACCTAAAGTAAATCAGGCCGCTGAAAATTATTATACTCAACGGTTTGCTGATTTTTTTCCTGTAGATTGTTTGCAGGGGAAAAAAATAGGTTTATATGAACACTCATCCGTATCAAGAGATTGTTTTAAAACTATTTTAGAAAACTTGGGAGCAACTGTTACATCACTAGGGCGCTCCGATACTTTTATTTCTGTTGATACAGAAGCTATTCGCCCTGAAGATATTCTACTTGCAAAGCAATGGGCGGAACAAGATGGTTTTGACTGTATTATCTCAACAGATGGCGATGGCGATAGACCGCTTATTAGTGATGAAAATGGAAACTGGTTACGTGGAGATATAGCAGGAGTGCTTTGTGCTCGTTATCTAGCGGTAGAGAATATTGTTACCCCAGTAAGTAGTAATTCAGTCGTCGAAAAGTGCAAATATTTTAACACGGTAGTTAGAACCAAAATAGGCTCACCTTATGTGATTGAATCCATGCAACAGTTGAGCAAACAAAAGCTAAAAGGTATTGTTGGGTATGAAGCAAATGGTGGTTTTTTACAACAAGACCCTATTAAGCTAAATAATAAAAGTTTGGCCCCACTACCAACACGAGATGCCGTTATAGTACCCATAGCAGTAATGTTATTAGCAGAAAAGCTAAAAATGAGCATTTCAGAATTATTAAACACACTGCCACAACGCTATACCTTTAGTGATAGGTTAAAAGGTTTTCCAACAGCGTTAAGTCAGCAGATATTAGCAGGTATGATACAAAGTGACCTAACAACAAATTTAATAAATATAAATTCATACTTTAAGAATATTGCTGAAGCTGTTTCAATTGATACTACAGATGGTGTACGCATTACTTTTAACAATGATGATATTGTACATTTAAGAGCATCAGGAAACGCACCAGAGTTACGTTGTTACACCGAAGCAAACAGTGAAAACCAAGCTAAAAATATCAATCAACAATGTATTGAAATTATGAAAAGCTGGAAATAAAACCACATGGCTATATGCAACCCCCAGCTTAATTAAAATTAAAGACTAAGACTTTGTAGAGTGGACTTTAGTCCGCTATAGAGACCGTTAGTATCGACTATTGCGGATCTCTACAATCATAAGCTGTGGTTTGTTAAGAGCCATGTAATAATATTTGAGTAAATGACGATATGGCGGCAACCAGTATTTTTGTAATGGGTTTTATACAGTAAAACAATACAAGCAAATACTCAAGCAATGCTATCCCGTATAAATGTAGGTAGCAGACAAAACTGTACTATCAAAGAAATGGCCGAAACAGTTACCAAAGTAACAGGATATAAAGGGCGAGTAGAAATTGATACAAGCAAACCTGATGGCGCGCCACGTAAATTATTAGATGTCTCTCAGCTAGAAGCATTAGGCTGAAAAGCTTCTATAACATTAGAAGGTGGCTTGCGCACAACTTATGAATGGTTTTTGCAGAACCAGG
>CAYYNM010000092.1:0-11625 GCA_964472945.1 uncultured Methylomarinum sp.
CTCTCTATCCCCCTGTTTTTCAGCACTTTACAAAAGCAACAATTAAAAACTGGAATATAGAGTTATATGATATAAATATTTTTATACTGAGTGAAATTTATATAAAACGTCCAAAAAAATCACTGAATTTAAAGATAAGTGTTGAGGTCTGATCCTAGTGTTTTTGCTACTTTTAGGGGGTAAAAGTAAGTATATTTGATTATCTGTAAGCTTTATTTGCTAAGATAGCTGTTTTTTAATGTTTAACTTATAAATATTAGTTTGAGTCAAAAAACTATTTAAGGTCTGGTTCATCTGAAAGTAAGTTAACTAAGTTGCAAGAAAGGTTTTTAGGTTAAGGGTTTATGCGTATATTAATAAGTAATGATGATGGCTACCTAGCAACAGGTTTGTCTGTTTTAGCAGAGTCTTTAGCTGAATTTGCTGATATTTCCGTTGTGGCTCCTGATAAAAATAGGAGTGCTGCCAGTAATTCATTAACTTTAGAAATGCCACTTAGAGCGCATAAATCAGAAAATGGTTTTATTCGTGTTGATGGTACACCAACAGATTGTGTACATTTGGCACTGACAGGCTTATTAGATAAGGAGCCTGATATGGTTTTTGCAGGTATTAATCATGGGGCAAATCTTGGGGATGATGTACTGTATTCAGGGACGGTTGCAGCAGCTACGGAGGGGCGGTTTTTAGGCTTGCCTGCTATTGCTATTTCTTTGGCTTCAAATGACCCTAAACACTTTACAACAGCTGGGCAGGTGGCCTTAACTTTAGTAAAAAATATTGTTGCAAACCCACTACCTAAAGATACCTTATTAAATGTTAATGTACCTGACCTTCCCTATTCTGAATTAAAAGGTTTGCAATCAACACGCCTGGGGCAGCGGCATAAGGCGGAACCTGTTATTAAATCTTCAGACCCAAGAGGACGAGAAATCTATTGGGTAGGCCCTCCAGGAAAAGAACAGGATGCAGGCCCTGGAACTGATTTTTATGCTATTAAAATGGGTTATGTGTCTATTACTCCATTACAACTTGACTTAACACGCTACGATAGAATGGAAGAAATTTCATACTGGTTAGCACAAGGAGAAAAGTAGTGAACGTAAGGTTACAAGGGCGTGGAATGACCTCAGGCCGAACCCGTGAACGGATGGTTGAACGGTTAAAAAAGCAAGGTATTAGAGATGAGAAAGTACTTGAGGTTATGGGAAATACACCAAGGCATATTTTTGTAGATGAAGCGCTGGAAAGTCGTTCTTATGAAGATATGGCATTACCTATTGGACATAATCAAACTATTTCTCAGCCGTATATTGTGGCTAAAATGACAGAAATTTTATTAGAAAACGGTCACTTATCCAAGGTATTAGAAATAGGCACGGGCTGTGGCTATCAAACAGCAATCTTGGCACCTTTAGTTGACAAAATTTATACGGTTGAGCGAATTGCTCCTTTGCTCAAAAAAGCCAAAAATAACCTTTGGGATTTAAAACTGAAAAATATTAGCTACCAGCACAATGATGGTGGCTGGGGTTGGCCCGAACAAGCACCTTTTGATGGTATTATCGTTGCAGCGGCTCCAGAAACGGTGCCGGAATCTTTGTTAGCACAAATGGCAATGGGTGGTGTGATGCTAATTCCTGTAGGATCTAAAAATCAGCAACAGTTGTATAAAGTAACCCGGACTGAAAGTGGCTATGAAAATGAAGTGCTTGAAGCCGTTAGTTTTGTACCTTTTTTATCAGGAAAAAATTAATGTTTAAAAAGTTATATGATAAAGCTTTAAATTGGGCTAAACATAAACATGCGGAAAAATATTTGTGTGCTTTAAGTTTTTCTGAATCTTCTTTTTTCCCTATCCCCCCTGATGTTATGTTGGCTCCTATGGCTTTGGCTCAACCGAGTCAAGCTTTTAGGTTAGCTCTTTTAACCACCATTTTTTCTGTTTTGGGAGGAATATTAGGCTACAACATTGGTTATTTTCTATTTGATAGCATCTCCCCCTGGTTACAACAAACGCATTATTGGCAACAATATTTATTGGTAGAAGATTGGTTTAAAGAGTGGGGTTTTTGGGCTATCTTTGTGGCCGGCTTTTCACCTATACCTTATAAAGTATTCACTATTTCTGCTGGGGTTTTACAAATGGCTTTTATACCCTTTGTACTGGCATCAATGGTAGGGAGAGGTGCACGTTTTTTCTTGGTTGCTATGTTAATAGCTGCAGGAGGAGAAAAGCTAGAAACCAAATTACGACAGTATATAGATATTATAGGTTGGGTTGTGGTGGTTTTGGTTGTTGTGGGAGTTGGTGTTTATAAGTATCTTAGCTAATCAAGTACCGTAGCTTTGCTACATCAAGGCTACATTAGGTTGGTTTACATATTACGGACTTAGTTCTCGCCTAGAATGTATTCGCAGTAAAGGTTGTTTGCCGGTGGGTGCTGTACCGTGGAGACAAGGCATGCCTTGTCTCCACATTAGTGATTTTAAATTTTGCCGTCTAAACCCATTTGGAAATATTTATGAGTAATTTTATCTTGGTTATCTAATAACCAATCAATATCAGGTGTGTTAGTCATCGCTTTATGAATTGCTTGAGCCGTCGCTTTACGATGAATATCAAATAGGATTTGGTGATCCAGGTTATCATCCGTTGCAACGCTTGGGTTTAACCAAACCGAGCAAATAATACCGAGGTCATTTGCTTTTTCTTTTGGAATATCACCTGCACGAACAGCATCTAAAACACCGTTAGCAATCGCAGCCTGAACAGTACCCATTAAGATATTTGTATAACGAGAATTTTTAACTGTTACTTTACTAACCATTAAAGTTACTGGGCGTACTTGAATATCAGTGTTTAAAATAGCAAATACTTTTGAGTGTCCGCTAGCTTGGTCACCTGTTAGAGTTGCCAGAGCAGTTCCAACTGGGCCGTCTAATTCACCAATAACAATTTCTGGTTCTGCTGCTGTTCCAGCAGGCCCTCCTGCAACAAGTGATTCACCTGTACGCATTACAATTCTTTCGCTCATCTTTAACTCCTAAAGCATTAATAATTTGAAGGCGTTAGAATACCACGAATTACCCATATCCTTAATAGTCATGAGCCAAAAATTAACCACAACCGACCATAGCCGAGATATTGCCGGTTTAAAGTATGTTTATCCCGTTATTTCCAGAAGAGCGGGAGGATTGTCTATTGGGATTAATTTTAATACCAATAATGCATGTAATTGGCGCTGTATATACTGCCAAGTGCCTGACTTAGTGCGAGGTACAGCACCTGAAATGGATTTTCAATTACTAGAACAAGAATTACGATTTTTTTTAAAGCAAGTGTTAGAGGGTAACTTTTACCAGCAATATCAAGTGCCAGAACAACATCAAGTTATTAAGGATATTGCTATTTCAGGTAATGGTGAACCTACCAGCCTAAAGGGGTTTGACCGAGCAATTGAATTGATTGCTCAAATTGCTACAGAAATGAAAGTTTTGCCTAATAGTCAATTTGTGTTGATTACTAATGGCAGTTTAATGCATCAAGCCGATGTACAGGCTGGCTTAAAAATATTCAATAAATATAAAGGACAAGTCTGGTTTAAATTGGATAGTGCAACCGATGAAGGGCGGAAAAAAATTAATGATAGTAAGCATTCAACGGCTAAAACCATAGAAAACTTAAAAATTGCGAGTCGTTTATGTGAGACTAGCATACAAACTTGTATGGTGGATTTTGTATCAGTAAAAGATGCAGAGCGAGAACGCCAGGCTTATATTGAGTTATTAAAAAATAATAAAGTCAAAATCAACAAGATTATGTTGTACAGCCTTGCTAGAGCTTCTTTACAGCCAGAAGCTAAACAGTTAAAAAAAGTAGATGATCAGCTAATAAATTTATTTGCTGAGCAATTAAGAAATCTTGGACATCAGGTGACAGTGACTACGAAATAGCATCAAAAAGAGAACCTAACATTTCATCCTGAGTTTTTAAAATTTCAACAGCAGCTGAAGTTTCTATTTCCGCTTCTTTTAAACTTAATAAAGGTTTAATAATATCATTAGTTGCAAAATTACTATTGCCCTCTTTACTTTCAGCTATAGGTAATTTGGCAATAGTTTGAGCTGCACCGGCTGCTTTATTTTGTGCGCTACTAATTAAATTTAGAGCACTGGATGATGGGTTGGTTATCATAATATGACCCCTTCTTTAAGACTTGTTTCGATAATACTCTTTTATAGAGCAGAAGGGGAGGGGATTGCTTGAAAATGTGATTAAAGTTTGATTTATCAATCTTTAGTGTTAAAGAAAGGATTGTACTTGTTTCAAAATTGACAGGATATAAATTGTAGGGCGGACTTTAGTCCGCCATTAAACCAGTATTCTTGAGCTATTGAGGACTAAAGTCCGCTCTACAAGCGACTGAGTTAGTCGGGATAATTTATCAATTAAAGGGTCAGTATCTCGACCCACTACCGAGAATTCCAATAATAAAGCGAAGTAAGTAACCGGGTATAAAAGATCTAACATTTTATTTTAAAAATTCTTTAATATTATATTTGTAAGTGTAACAAAGTAAGATATTTAACAATATGTAATTGTAGCTTGCTTACTTTTCTACTAGACTATTAATTATGAAGTTAATTATTTTCTTTGTACTATTAAGCATTTCCGCAACTACATTTGCCGCTTCTTTAGCTGATATAATTGAGATTACTAAAAAATCAATTGTAGCTGTTGGCACTTATATGCCTAAACGCTCGCCTAGAGGCATTTTTTTGGGGACGGGGTTTGTTGTGGGTGACGGGCGGTTAGTAGTGACTAATGCCCATGTGTTACCAGAGAATATAGATGTCAAAAGTATCGAAACAGTTGCTGTTTTTTTTCGACAAGATGAACGTATCCGAATGATACAGACTAGAACCGTTGTTGTTGATAAAGAACATGATATTGCAATTTTACGGCTTTTATCTGGAAAATTACCGGTTATGGTATTGTCTGACTCTTTAGTGAGAGAAGGTCAGGAAATTGCTTTTACAGGCTATCCTATCGGTATGGTTCTTGGTGTACATCCAGTAACGCATCGTGGAATTGTTTCTGCAATTAGCCCAGTTATCCTCCCAGTGTTAAATGCTAGAAGATTAAATGCAAAAATGATGAGGCGTTTACGAGACCCTTACGATGTGTATCAGCTTGATGCAACTGCATACCCAGGAAATAGTGGGAGCCCTGTTTATAACGCAGATACAGGTAAAATAATTGGAATAGTCAATAAAGTTTTTGTAAAAGAAACTAAAGAAACTATTTTATCAAAACCTAGTGGCATTACTTATGCAATTCCAATTAAGTATTTAAAGAATTTATTAGAGAAAAGTAATTTAAAGTGAAGCAAATATGATTAGGATATTTAGACATTATTTATCAAGTGCATATGTATGGTTGTTTTTTACAGAATTTATAGTGTTATATTTTTCCATGTACTGGGGAGCTGAGTTACGGTTTTTTTATACTAATTCGTGGTATTCAGATGAGTATATTCTACTTTCAAGTGCTATTTTTGCTGTTGTTATTTTGATTTCAAATGTTGGCTTAGGGCTTTATAGGCGGAGTTTAAGTTGGGATGATTTTCACTTACTTTCTAGAATAGGTGTTAGTTTTACTTCTGCATTACTGGTGCTGTTAGTTATTTATTATTCATTTCCTGAGTTTACTATGGCGCGAAGTGTCTTGGTTTATTCTTTTTCAATGGCCCTGTTAGGGATGTTGTTTTGTCGTTATATCTTTTATGGATATGCAAAACATTCTAAGTTGAGAAAGAAAATTCTTGTTATTGGTGTAGGGGATAATGCAAGTAGCTTGGTAAGTAGTAACCATGAATATATTCATCGAGGGTTCCAGGTTGTTGCTTGCCTAAATTTAAATAATGCCCCTGTTAAAGTAAAGGGCTATCAAGTTGTTTCAGATTATGAAAGTATTTTGTCTGTCGCTAATAATTTAGATATTGATGAGATTGTTATGGCGCTGGATGATAGGCGTTGTAAGTTTCCAATGGATGATTTGCTTGATTGTAAAGTTGAGGGAATTGAGATTGTTGATTTGTTATCTTTTTATGAAAGAGAAAAATCAATGATAGATTTAAATAATATATATCCTAGCTGGTTTGTGTTTTCTGATGGTTTTTCCAGTAGTGGGTTTAGAAATTATTCAAAAAGATTGGTTGATATTTTAGCAAGTGCAACTTTACTATTAGTAAGCTGGCCTTTTATGTTAATTGTTGCTTGTGCTATTTATATTGAAAGTGGTTTTAAAGGGCCTATTTTATATAGGCAAACGCGTGTTGGTGCTTTTGATAAGGACTTTGATGTCATTAAATTTAGAAGTATGCGCACAGATGCAGAGTTAAATGGTGCTCAGTGGGCACAAGAAAATGATAGTCGAGTAACAAAAATTGGTGGGTTTATAAGAAAAGTGAGACTGGATGAATTACCTCAAATTTGGAATGTGTTTAGAGGGGATATGAGTTTTGTAGGGCCGCGCCCAGAAAGACCAAAGTTTGTTGATCAGTTTGATAAGAATATACCTTATTATCGTAAAAGGCATCGAGTAAAACCTGGCATAACAGGATGGGCTCAACTATGTTACCCCTATGGTGCAAATGAATATGATGCCATTCAAAAATTACAATATGATTTGTATTATGTCAAAAATTATAGTTTATTTCTTGACCTGACAATTATTATTCATACTATTGAAATAATATTATGGGGTAAGGGCGCTAGATAGCTAATACAATGGATATTTGGTTTATTTATATCGTAAAAACACTTTTTTTACCCATCTCAAGTTTATTAATATGTGCTTTTTTCGCTTGTTTTTATGTATTAAAAAATAAAGGTAAGGGCGGTTTTTTTCTTGTTACACCACTACTTTGTTTGTTTTTATTATCACTTCCGCTGGTTGCTTTATGGTTAGCTAAAATACCTTACCAATATAAAGCACTGGATTATGCCGAATTGAAAAGGTTTAAGCCTCAAGCTATAGTGGTTTTGGGTGGTGGTGCTAACTCTTATGCTCCTGAGTATGCGGCTGCTATGGTGGTTAATACTAGAACCCTTACACGTTTACGTTATACCGCTTATTTGGCAAATAAAATAAAGCTACCCATCTTGGTAAGTGGAGGGAGTGTATTTGAAGAGGGAGGCTGCACTGAAGCTGATTTAATGGCTGCTATACTAGCTAATGAATTTAAGGTGCCGGTGCAATGGTTAGAGTCTCAGAGTCGAAATACAGCTGAAAATGCGCAATATACTCAGCAAATTTTAGCAAAACAGCAGATTAACAGAATTGTTTTGGTTACTCATGCAATGCATATAAATAGAGCCGTAAAGCAATTTGAACGGGTCGGTTTAAGTGTTATTCCAGCTCCAACGGCCTTACTCCCTGCCCTTAAAATAGATATATTTTCTTTTTTACCTTCTGTTACTGCACTTGAAATGAGTACAATGGTTATTCATGAATGGATGGGTAGCTTATGGTATGCGTTAAGGTATAAATAAATGGTTGTAAAAACAGAATTGATATGAATATTTTAAGAGTTATTTTTTTGTATGGGCTTTTTTGGACTTTTCCTTTATATGCGCAAGAATCCAGGTTGTTATCTGTTAATTATGCTGAAAATACAGATAAGCAATTAGAACTTAAGTTTTTACTATCGGCTAAAGCAGAATATACAAGCTTTTTTTTGACAAAGCCTCGTCGCCTGGTAGTTGATTTTTCTCATACAGTTTTATCTCACAAAGCTCCGTTATTATTAGAACAGTCTTCTTATCTGGATGCTATAAGGTCTGCTAGAAAAGGTAAAAATAACTTAAGGGTAGTGTTTGACTTTAAAAAAGGAGTTGTACCCAAAGGGCGTATTGTTGTAATTGAATCTGAAACTGAATCTGAAACGGAGAAACAGTTATCACTAAAGTTAGCAGTTAATACTGACTTTAAACCTGCTTTATCTGAAACATCAGCTTTAGGGGCAGAGGTAAGACCCCCTGTTACTGCAGAAATAACGGAATTTAATTTAGCAGATAAAAATGAAAAAAGTATTTTTTCTGATTGGGAACTTTCAGGAAGTATTGGGCTAGAAGAGTTAGGCTTTTTTTATGATAAGCTGGATTTTCGGCAGCACAATAATTATATCTCTGGCTTTATCAACCCAGAGCTATACCGTGAGTGGGATGAGGGGAAGCAAAGTTTTACATTTTCTCCATTTTACAGGTATTCGCAATATGATAACCGCCGAACGCATTTTGATATTAGAGAACTAACCTGGTTATTGTCAGAGAGAGATTGGGAGTTGCGCGTTGGTTTCCGTAAAGTTTTCTGGGGGGTAGCTGAAGGCTTGCACTTAGTGGATATTATCAATCAAACCGACTTGGTTGAAAATACCGACACTGAAGATAAACTAGGCCAACCGATGATTAATTTAGCATTAATCAGAGACTGGGGGACGCTGGATTTATTTATTTTACCCGGTTTTAGAGAACGTACTTATGCGGGATCAGAAGGGCGGTTAAGAAGCTTTCCTGAAGTGAGTGTTGGTGATGCTGAATTTGATGCACATGGTTTTAAAAAGCAGGTAGCCTATGCGATACGATGGTCACGGGTTGTTGGTAACTGGGATATTGGCCTTTCTCATTTTTACGGCACAACACGAGAACCTGTTTTTAAACCTAGGGTTTCTGCATTGGGGCAAGTATCGTTAATTCCGTTTTATGAGTTGATTAATCAAACAGGTCTTGATTTGCAATTAACTTATGAAGACTGGATTTTTAAACATGAGGGCATTATACGAGCAGGGCAGGGAAAGACATTTTATGCCGCAACAACAGGGTTTGAATATACTTTATTTGATCTTTATAGTACAGGCTTAGACTTAGGGTTTGTCGTTGAGTATATGTACGATACTCGAGGTGGAAATAATATTTCAGCACCTTTTCAGGATGATTTTTTAACAGCACTACGTTTCGGTTTTAATGATGTACAAAGTACTGAAATATTAGCAGGTGTGTTGTTTGATCGAACAAACAACTCTAAATTTTATAATATTGAAGCAAGTAGGCGATTGGGGGATAGTTTTAAGCTTGACCTGGAAGTGCGGCTATTTAGTGGGGCACCTATTACCGATGCTAGCAGTTATGCTATTCGGGATGATGATCATATACGCTTGGAAATAGGCTATTATTTTTAAAATTAGCTTTATACCCGAAAAACACTGGATTCAACTGAGCCATTAGCATAAAGAGTAAGGACTCTATAGCCAGGTTTGTTATTATCTATCGCATAATCAATACTCAGTGGTTTAAATTGAAAGCAGGTTGATGGTGTTCCTAAAATTAACCTGTTATCTTTAATCATTTCTGTTTCTTGATGAATATGCCCATAGCATAAAGCTTTCACTTGTGGATAGCGGTTAATAATAGCAAAGAGTTTATGGCTGTTTTCAATGGTCATGGTATCCATCCATAAGCTATTCGTCGGGACGGGGTGGTGGTGCATTGCAATTAAAGTATGTAAGGAGGGGTTATTCTCTAGCGTATTTGCTAAAAAACTGAGTTCTAATGGGTCTATAAAACCTCCAGTAGCTCCAGGTTTTTTACTGTTTAAGCTAATAATTTGCCAGTTTTTAAATTGTATTCGCTTGTCACAATTTATTTGTTTATTAGCAATAACTTGCTGCATTAAATTAAAATTATCATGGTTGCCAGGTAGACAAATTGTTCGAGTTGGGTATTTTTTAAATGTTTTAAAAATCCTCTGATAGCTTGACAGACAAGCATCTTGAGTGAGGTCGCCGGTTACAAGAAGCAAATCGATTGATGGGTATATTTTGTGGATATGCTCAACTATCTGTTGAAATGTTTTTTCTGTATTTACACCAGCCATAGTTTTACTAGGCTCGGCTAAAATGTGCAAGTCAGTTATTTGTATAATAGTTAAAGGAGAAGGCATATTAAATTTTTTTATACAAAACTTTGGCATTTCTTTTGTAATTATAAAACTCTTTGCGTTGCTCAGGTAGTTTGTCAATATCCACCGCTATAAACCCACGTTCAATAAACCATTGCATGGTTTGAGTGGATAAAACAAATAACATATTTAGCTTTTTCTTTTTGGCTTTTTCTGTTAAATGGTTTAATAAGTTATTACCTTTAGAAGAGTTTTGGTAAGAGGGGTGAACGGCCAAGCATGCAATTTCGGCTGATTTTTTATCATCCATTAAATGAAAAGCAGAACAGCCAATTATCAATCCATCTCGTTCAATAACAGTATAGTCATTGATTTCCATTTCTAACTTTTCTCTAGAACGTTTCACCAGAAATTCCTGTTGTTCCAGAGGTTTTATTAGTTCTAATATGCCTGCTATATCACTTAACGTTGCGGTACGAATAGACTCGAAAGGAGTGGCGCTAATCAGTGTGCCAGCACCATCTCGGGTAAAGAGTTCTAATAATAAAGCACCATCGATGTTTCTGTTGATTAAATGTGCTCTTTTAACACCTTGTTGGCAGCTTTGAATTGCGGCTTGTAATGAATTGTACAGGGTATGACTTAATTCCTGCTGAAGTAATGATTTTGCCTCGGTTGTGGTCATTTGTTTAATTAATTTTTGCTCTTTAATACAGCTATGTTCAGATAATAAAATTAATTTTTCGGCTTTTAAAGCGATAGCCACCTCCGTTGCAACCTGTTCAGCTGCAAGGTTAAATACTTCCCCACAGGGTGAATAGCCAACAGGGGAAATTAATACCACATTTTCTTGGTCTAAATGTTGGTGAATGGCAGCATGCTCAATACGCCGAACTTGTCCTGTATGTTGATAATCTATGCCATCAATAATACCTAGGGGTCTGGCGGTAATAAAATTACCCGAGGCAACTTTTATTTTAGCACCCTCCATTGGAGAGTTAGCCAGCCCCATAGAGAGTAGAGCTTCAATTTCAACACGTACTAAGCCGGCAGCTTCTTTAACGCACTGTAGTGCTGGAACATCAGTAATTCTTAAATCTTTATAAAAGGCTGAGGTAATATTTTGCAGTTTAAGACGTTGGTCAATTTGTGGGCGAATACCATGAACTAATACTAAACGAATGCCTAAACTTTTAAGTAGAGAGAAATCGTGAATCAGGTTGTCACAATTATCTATAACCGTTTCACCATTAAAGAAAATAACAAAAGTTTTGTTTCGGTGAGCGTGGATATAGGGAGATGAATCTCTAAACCAGTTTACAAAGTGGGTAGTTGTGATTGGCATTATAGGTAGAGAGGTGGGTATTCAGCGTAAATGCTGGACAAAGTTAAGTAGTCGTTCAAAATTATTTCAACAAAAAGCAATATAAAGAAATACCTGGTTACGTATAAGTCTCAGCCAATACTTAATCTACAAAAATCTTGCTTTTAGCCTTCTCCAGCGAGAGAGGATTAAGAGAAAAAGCCGTATTCCTTCTGAATTTAGCTGAGACTTATGGGTAATCAGGTAGCAGTATAATAATGACTTCCTGTATTTTGTAGGGGCAATCCCTTGTGGTTGCCTAGGTTTAGGTACATAAAAAGGGCAACCACAAGGGATT
>CAYYNM010000093.1:0-11557 GCA_964472945.1 uncultured Methylomarinum sp.
TCAGCTAATACAGCTTGCCAGCTTGGGGCGTTATCTAAAACCATGAGGGCATCTTATTTTAGTGATATTTGCACTATAGTACCAATTATTGAGCTAATAAGGCTTCAAATTCAATGGCAGGTACAGGTTTACTGAAGTAGTACCCTTGCACATACTCACATTGGTATAGGTTTAATATTTTGAGTTGTTCTTTTGTTTCTACGCCTTCAGCAACAACTGATAGGCCAAGATTTTTGCAAATTGTAATAATAGAGATCACTAATGCTTCATCACTTTTGTCTTCCGTTATATCTTTAATAAAGGATCTATCAATTTTTACAGTTGATACAGGCAGGTTTTTTAAATAGCTTAATGAGGAGTAGCCCGTACCAAAATCATCCAGTGAAAAAGTAATCCCTTTGCTTATCAATTCTTGCATTTTTACAACAGATTTTTTTACATCATTAATCAAACTATATTCGGTAATTTCTAAATCAATACATTGAGCTGGTACATTAATTTTATCGAGTAAATTAATAAATGATTTGGAAAAATGTTCATCCTGGAACTGTCGGGTACTGATATTTATACTGAGTCTTTGTTGTAGTTTCCAAAGTCCTGCTTTGATCCAACTAGCCAGTTGTTTTAAGCTTTCTTCTAACACCCAGTTACCTACATCAATTATAAGACCTGATGACTCTAAAATATCCAGAAAATAACCGGGTGCCATAATTCCATTTTTTGGATCATTCCAGCGTAACAATACTTCTGCACCATGAATAGCTCTCGTTAACGCTTTATTTTTTGGTTGAAAATATAGTATAAATTCATTATTATTGTGGGCTACTCTTAATTTTCGTTCAAGCTCTAACTGGCGGTGAACCTGAATACTCATATCTTGATGAAAAACTTCAAATTGGTTTTTTCCCGATTTTTTTGCTTCATACATAGCGGTATCTGCAAAACGAAGTAACTCATGGCTGTTATCCGTTCCCGCTGAAAACATTGATATTCCAATACTTGCTGTTAAATTAAAGGTCATGTTTTCAAGCAGAATATCTTTTGCAATAAATTTATTCAGTTTTTTTGTAACATTGCGGGCTTGATTAAGCGCTTCTATTGAATCAAGGCTTAGCCCTGTAAGAATCACTACAAACTCATCGCCTCCTAGTCGGGCAAGTGTATCTTCACCCCGAATCTCAGCTTGTAAGCGTCGAGCAATTTCTTTTAAAACTAAATCACCTGTTGGGTGTCCTAGAGAATCGTTTACATATTTGAAATTATCGAGGTCAATATATAACAAGGCACTATGGCTGTTATTACGCTGGACTCTATCAATCTCATAATCCAGTCGTTTTAATAACTCATTACGATTAGCTAAACCTGTTAAGGTATCATAATAGGCAAGGTATTTTATGGTTTCCTCTGCTGAACGTAGAGAGCGGATATCCTTGGCAACTGTTGAAAAGAAGTCTATTTCACCTTGAGAAGATTTATGAGATACTAATACTTGAGAGGTTAATATTATTTCACCTGAATTTGAGATAAAAGTTGTTTCCCCCGTCCACATGCCATGTTTAATTGCATAAGGGATAGCTTTTTCCATTATCAAGATAGCATCACTTGTTTTGTGAAAGTCAGATAAACGTATTTTGTTTAAATTTTCATCAGTAGGTATAGCGAGTAATTCATGTCCTGCTTTATTCAAGTAAGTTAGAAAACCGTCAGTGTCAGCGATACATATTAAATCTGGAGTGGCTTCTAAAATAGCAAGTAATCTATTTTGTTGTTCAAGCACTATTTTATTATCTAGAATAAGTCGCCACTCTCGCAGTACGCGACTAGCAATAACAGGTAGTTCTCGCAATGTCTGGTCTGATTTTACAATATAATCCAGTGCGCCTGCTTTTATTGCTTTAACAGCGATAGCTTCATCCCCAAAGCTAGTCATTACAATAATTGGGCATATATTATCATGCTTGCAGTGGTCAATAAAATGAATGCCATCTCCATCAGGTAGACGAAAATCGGTAATAATTAGATCTGGTTTAAATTCAGAAAAAAATTGGCATGCTTCTGATAAGGTGTGCGTACTAATTATTTGGTATTGTGGGTGAGTTTCAAAGGCGCGTAAAATTAATGCTTCATGTGCAAGGTCATCCTCAACCAATAAAACCTTATATTTAACTTGGTTGTTATTTGTCTGGGATTTTAGCTTCATTATGTTATTCATTAATCATTCTCATTACGCATTTGAAAAAATGCTTCTGGCTCAAATATTTAGTTTTAAACAGTACAAATAATTTCTTCTATGGCTTGACTTTGTTCTATTACTTCTATGAGCAGGTCGAAAAGAATGCTCTTTGAAATTTTGAGGTCATCTAAATAATTCATTATTAATGTTGGCAATTGATCAAAATCAATTTCTGCCAGATCTGGGGTTGGTTCAATCAAGTGAGCTAATTGGTCGGCAAGACCCACTAACTTTGCTTGTTTGTTGTAAATGCTTGAATCAGTGGGTTGGTGATGAAATTTAATAATTTCACTTACTTGCTTGGGAACCCCCCAATTTTCTAGAAGTAATGCACCAATAGTCGCATGGTCAAACCCTAATAGTGCCTGTTCAATTTGATACCTTTCCTGATTTTCATTGATTACCTGCCATGCAATTGTGGCTGATAATTCAGGTTCATTTTTATAGATAACAAGCTGACCAAGGTCATGTAGCAAGCCAGTAAGAAATAATAGTTCAGGGTCTGATTCAGAAACTAATTTTGCGAGTAATTTTGCAGTAATTCCACAGCGTATACTGTGTTGCCAGAACTCAGTAATATTAATACCATCATCTATCAATGCTGAAACAGAATTAACGGCAGAGTTAACAAGCACAATATTGCGTAAATCATATTCACCAATAAGGTTGACTGCTGTACTAATACTATAAACAGTATTGGGTAGAGCGTAATAAGAGCTATTAATTATTCGCAGTGTACGAGCACAAAGACTGGGATCTATACTAATGACCTCTGCAATATCATCACGCGTGTGCTTCGGGTCTTTTAAAGTTTTTTCTAATTGCGTGTAGACATTAGGTAAGCTAATGAGGTGAACTACATTGCTTACTAATGCTTCGGGAGTATTGGTGTTAACTGTTAACTGCAAAACCGAATCCTTTTTATTCTATAAGAGTAGAAATATAGCAGAAGTATACATAATTAATAAATTGAGACTTGGTTGGCTGTAGAGTGGGCCTTAGCCTGCGATAACCCAAAAATATTGGTTCAATGGTGGGTTGAAGTCCACTTTACAGTATAAGTCGTTATTTTAATACTAGACTAAATTTGGCGATTGGTTCCATATCAGCCAATAAAAACCTAAATTTTCAAGCATCGGCATAAATTGTTGTAAATCTAAAGGTTTAACCAAATAACTATTTGCATAATTATCGTAGGCCTGAGTAATATCTTTTTCAGCAGATGAGGTTGTCATAATAACCACGGGTATGCGAACTAATTCGGGGTCAGTTTTAATGGTTTTTAATACTTCCAAACCATCTATTTTAGGTAAGCGTAGATCAAGTAAAATTAATTCAGGCTTAGGTGATGACAAAGGTTTGCTATAAATATTGAGCCGATATAAATAATCAAGAGCTGCTTGCCCATCTTTAACATGATAGATTTTATTCGCTAATTTGAAATCTTGAAGATTACGTTTAACAATAACAGCATGGGCCTCTTCATCTTCTACTAACAAAATTGTGATGGGTTTACCTTCCATTATAATTCTCCAGAGGATTTTAAATTAATAGCTTCAGGGAGGGTGAATAAGAAACAGGCGCCCTGCTCAAGCCCTTTTGATTCAACATAGATAGTTCCTTGGTAAAGCCCTACTATACGCTTTATCAGTGCTAATCCCAAACCACTTCCATCAATGCTAGGGTTTAGCTGTTCAAAAATATCAAATATTTTTTCATTATATTGTAGTTCTATCCCTATACCGTTATCTCTAACATAAAAAATAGTTTTTTCATTTGTTTTGTGGGTGCCTATTTCGATGACAGGGTTTAACTGTTTGCCCATGTATTTTATCGAGTTTTCTATTAGATTCTGCCATATTTGTGTTAATTCAGAATAATCGCCTAGTAAAGTTAGCTCGGTTTCATCAACTTTAATATTAATTTTGTTTTTAGAAATACTACCTGCAGTAAGTTTTAATACATCAGCAATCAGTTGTTTAAATGAAATAGGTTTTATATTTTTAGATTGTCTACCGACTCGTGAGAATTCAAGTAAATCATCCAGTAATATTCCCATTTTATTAGTGGCCGATGCCATAAAATTAATATCCTCAGCAATTCTTGCGCTGTCTGATTTGTCAATGTCCGCTGTTAAGTAACCGAGAAAGGTTTTAACTGTGACTAATGGGCTTTTTAGATCATGAGAAATCATATAGATAAATTGTTCAAGTTCGGTGTTTTTTTCTAGTAGTTCTTTATCTATCTTTTTGCGGTCGGTAATGTCATTAATGATTGCATAGTAGACGGGGTTATCTGGTACATCATATATTTGTAAGCGTACTTCGACAGGATAACAGCTACCATTTTTACGCTTATGGATAGTTTCGAAGATTAGCTGGTTTTGTTTTCCTTGTTGTAAAGGGAGAATAAACTTAGAAAAAATTTGCTGGGTATATTCTGGTTTAATATCAACAGGTGTTAGTTGTTTTAGCTCCTTCATGCTATAACCTAGATTTTGGCGTGCACCTTGATTTACTTGTAAAAAATGAAGAGTTTTAACATCAAAAATATATATTTCATTGGATGACTGCTCTAAAATATGGCCTAAACGAAGGTTATTTTTTTCTGCCAAATTACGTTCGGAAATAACACGGTTTAATCGTTTACTTAACTGCCAATAATAAATAAAACAAGCTGTTACAACTAATAACAATAATAAAGCAATCGACAAGAAACGAACTCCGTATTGCTGATACCAAGGTTTATTGGCTGTATAAATAAAGTTATCAAGAGAGTAATTTGCAGGCATTTTTTCTTGTTTAACAAGCACCTCAGCCATTCGATACCACCTGCCTGGGTTGGTGTGACCAATTTCCACTAGATTGGGTAACATTAGTTTTTTTATGCTTTGGGCTTCAAATATTAAGTGTTCACGGGATTCTTGAGAGTGGTATTGTTTAATGATTAAATCAATAATTTCATTTGTATGGTCCATTGCATATTGCCAGCCTCGTAAAGTAGCTTGCAAAAAACGTTCAACCCTTTCAGGGTGGTTATTTACTTCATTTTCTGTTGTAAAAAGAGTGTCGCCATAGAAATCAATACCATAATTAATAGGGTCAATAATGCGGCTATTAATACCTGCTTTGTTGAGCAAAAAAGGTCGGTTGATGATATAAACTCCCATCGCATCAACCGTTTTATTGACTAACTCATCAATCACATAGCTTTGTTTTATAACTTTAATATCTGATAACTTAACGCCTTCATTTTGTAGCATAGCCAATATATTGATGGAGTTATCACCCATTTGTAACATTACACGTTTACCAATCAGGTCGTGTGGAGAATATATATTGCTATCAGCTCGAACCATTAAAGCTGTAGGAGAATGTTGAAAAATGGGAGCAAGGGCAACGACAGGTTTACCCTGTAGACGAGCATATAATAAGTCTGTTTGGGTCTGGCCGTATTGTGCATTACCTGCTAAAACTTCATCAACTGTAGGTTTATCTAATTTGGCTTCAATTAGTGTGACATCAAGGCCGGCATCCTTATAATAACCTTGCTCAATTGCTGCATAAAACCCAGCAAATTGAAATTGATGCAGATAGCGTAATTGTACTGATATGGGTTCTAAAGTTATTGGGTCAGTCTTGGTTTCTGCTTGTGCCCAAGGTGCAAAGAAAAGAATTAAGCTATAAATAGTGAAGTAATAATGTGTGTTATATATTGGCATAATGTTGAATATAGAAGCATTCATTGTGAAAATAACAGGAAATCAAACTGCTGGTGACTTCGTTATTTTTGATATTCAGAAAGGGCAGGGCAACTACAAAATAAATGCCTGTCACCATAGGTATTATTAATACGTCCTATGGGGGGCCAGTATTTATCATTATGTTGAACTTTATTGGGGAAAAAAGCCTGCTGCTTTGAGTAGGGGAAATCCCATTGTTGTTCTAATAATAGCTGGTGAGTGTGGGGGGCATTATGGAGTACATTATTGGTAGTATCTGTTTTTCCTGATTCAATTTCTGCAATTTCCTGACGAATGGAGATTAAAGCAGCACAAAAACGATCTATTTCGGATTTGCTTTCACTTTCTGTAGGTTCAATCATTATAGTTTCTGGTACAGGAAATGAAACCGTAGGTGCGTGGAAGCCATAATCAATTAATCGTTTGGCAATGTCGTCTACAGTAATGTTGCATGATTTTTTAAACATACGGCAATCAATAATACATTCATGAGCCACTCGGTTATTTTTACCGGTAAATAAAATAGGGTAATGAGGTGCTAGCCGGTGAGCCATATAGTTGGCATTTAAAATTGCATGTAAAGTCGCTTGTCTTAAACCTGATGCCCCCATCATGGCAATATAGGCCCAGGCAATGCTTAATATGCTGGCTGACCCCCACGGTGCTGCTGATACAGTCCCTATAGTTCCATGTGTTGATTTGGCAGGATTTACACCTGAAATAACAGGATGGTCAGGTAAGTAAGCCGCTAAATGCTGCCCCACTCCAATCGGGCCAACTCCAGGTCCACCTCCACCATGAGGAATAGCAAATGTTTTATGTAAATTAAGGTGGACGACATCCGCGCCTATTTTACCTGGACGACTTAAACCGACCAAGGCATTAAAATTGGCACCGTCTAGATAAACCTGCCCACCATATTGGTGAATGGTCTCACATATTTCTCGAAAAGATTGTTCATAGACCCCGTGAGTGGAAGGGTAGGTAATCATTAATGCACCTAAGGTATCTTTATATTTTTTTACTTTATCCTGTAGCTCATCGAGACTGATATTACCATTTTTATCACAAGCTAATACCACTACTTTAAAGCCAGCCATCACGGCACTGGCAGGGTTTGTACCATGAGCAGAGGCAGGAATTAAGCAAATATTTCTATGTGCCTCATTACGAATAGCATGAAATTTTGCAATAACTAACAGGCCGGTATATTCACCTTGTGAACCTGCATTGGGCTGTAAAGAAAAGGCATCAAACCCAGTTAAATCAGCTAGCATATCTTCTAGCTCATCAAACATTTGTTGATAACCTAGCGTCTGGTATAGCGGCGCAAAAGGATGGATATTACTAAATTCGTTATAAGAAATAGCTTGCATTTCTGTTGCTGCATTGAGCTTCATCGTGCATGAGCCGAGTGGAATCATGCTACGGTCTAAAGCAATATCTTTACTGGCCAAATAACGCATATAGCGCATCATTTCGGTTTCAGAGTGATATTTTTCAAAAACGGGATGTTGCAAAAAATTATCTGTACGCAATAAATTTATAGCGATACATTTATCCGATTGTTTATCTAATAAATTAATATCGGGAATATCTACAGTGGAATTAGCGAAAATACGCCAAATTCTCCTTAAGGTTTGTCGGTTTGTTGTCTCATCCAATGAAATACCTAAAGTATCAGCATCAATTAAACGGAAATTAATTTCTTCTTCCTGGGCTTGGTTCAGTAATCGTTTTGCACGGTGTGGTGTATTTATTGTGAAGGTATCAAAATAACTTTTAGTTGGAATTTTATACCCTAGCTGTTTAAGTCCTGCTACAAGTATTACAGTGTATCGGTGTACCCTATTAGCTATCAGTGATAAACCTTTTGGACCATGATAAACTGCATAAAAACCAGCAATAACAGCCAGTAAAACTTGAGAGGTGCATATATTACTTGTTGCTTTATCTCTACGAATATGTTGCTCTCTGGTTTGTAAGGCCATGCGATAGGCAAGTTGCCCATGTACATCTTGAGAGACTCCTATAATGCGGCCGGGCACTGAGCGTTTATAACTGTCTCTAGTGGCAAAAAAGGCCGCATGTGGACCGCCATATCCCATTGGAACACCAAAGCGTTGAGAATTACCTACCACTATATCGACATTAAAATCAGCAGGCGGTTTTAATAAAACTAAACTTAGTAGATCAGCAGCAACAGTAACTAATGCTTGTTTTGTATGTGCAATGTTAGAGACTGAGTTAAGCTCGTGTATTTCACCATTTATACCTGGATACTGAACTAAAACATTAAAAAAATCCTGGTTTTTTAACTCGGTATAGGGGCAGCCAATTTTAATATCAAAACCTAAAGACTTGGCGCGAGTTTGCATAACGGCAATGGTTTGGGGGTAACAGTCCTGGTCGATAAAAACAGCATTTGACGGACTTTTAGATAAGCGCCGAGACATAGCCATTGCTTCAGCAGCAGCCGTTGCTTCATCAAGTAAAGAAGCATTTGCCAACTCCATCCCGGTTAAATCCATTACCATTTGTTGAAAGTTTATTAAAGCTTCAAGACGGCCTTGACTTACTTCCGCTTGGTAGGGGGTGTAAGCCGTGTACCAGGCAGGATTTTCTAATACATTTCGTTTAATGACCGCAGGCATTATGGTGTCGTAATAACCCATTCCAATCAGTGAGGTATAGACCTTATTTCGACTACGGATTTTTCTAAGGTATTTTATAACAGCACTTTCACTGATAGATTCTGTTAGTTTTAATTGCTCATCACTTAGGATATTATTTGGAATGGCTTGTTCAATTAAGTCTTCTAGACTTTCTATTCCCAGTACGGAGAGTATTTCAGCTGTTTGCCGTTTATTAGCACCAATATGGCGGCGAATAAAATCACCTCGCATTTCCAGTTGACTGAGAGGTAGTTTAGAACAAGACATACTTATCACCTTTGGTAACGGTGTGGAACAAAAGGAAGTTGAGTTTTTTGCACAGGGAGTAGTCGACTTCTTACCTTAGCAAATAAGGTCTGGTCATTATTGCTACTCTTTATTAGAGCTAAAGCAATCGGTTTACCTAAGGTGGGTGAGAAACTGCCGCTACTAACAATACCTATTAGATTACCTTGTTTATCAAACAATTCAGTATTTTGTCTAACAGGTATTTTTCCCTCAACAATAAGACCTATACGTTTTCTGTCCGCTCCATTTGTTAATTGAGACTGGATAATAGTACTGCCGATAAAAGTAGGCCTTTGCTTCCGAAAGGTCCATTTTAAACCGGCCTCTACGGCTGAAATCGTTTCATTTATTTCATGACCATATAAGCTTAATCCTGCTTCAAGCCTAAGTGTGTCACGGGCTCCCAAACCTATAGGTAGAATTTGCTGGAAAGATAAAAGTAGCTTTGCTAATGAAAGAGCATATGGCTTATCAATTGAAATTTCAAAACCATCTTCTCCCGTATAGCCACAACGACTAATAATACATGGCATATCAGAAATTTGAGTGGTACAGGCGTGCATAAATAATAATTGAGAGGCCGGTTTTGACAACTGGGCCATAATATTTTTAGCAAATGGGCCTTGTACTGCAAATAAAGCCTGGTCCTGTAGAATGGTGAGCTTGCATTGATTAGATAAATGTTGCCGTAGGTGGGCAAAATCTTTTTCTTTGCAAGCAGCATTCACTACCACTAAATAGCCTTGTTCTGTTCGGGTAATAATAATGTCGTCAATAATCCCGGCATTTTTATTGGTTAATAATGTATAACGTTGCTGTCCCGGTGATAGCCCCAAGATGTCGCTTGGTACAAGGTTTTCAAGTTCAGTTGCAACCGAAGTGCCTGTAATAAGGCATTGCCCCATATGTGAAATATCAAAAAAGCCAACCTGTTCTCGACAGTGTAGATGTTCTTTAATAATACCAGTGGGATATTGCACAGGCATTGCATAGCCGGCAAAAGCCACTATTTTTGCGCCTAATTCAATATGTAAATTGTGAAGCGGTGTTTTTTTAAGTTCTGACATAATACAAATTATGCTTAAAAGTAAAGCTGTAGTTTACTCCCTATCTTACTTAACTTGCACCATAATTGAAGTTGAGTGATAGTTTTATTGGGGGGTAAAGATTGGAAGTCCTCCTTGTTTTTAAACCTGGCTGATTATTTATGAGCACCCAGTACATTGACTTCCCAATACTTTATAGAAAAAGCAGAACAGCGTAGAGTGGAAAAGCGATAATGTTTACCACCATTATTTTGCAAATCAAACAGCTCTACAACTTATAGTCTGTGGTTTGTTAATAAACCTTGTGAAAATTTTTGGAAGTGAGGCTTTAGCCTCGTCTGAATCATGCGAGGCTAAAGCCTCACTTCCAAATATTAGAATAAATATAGTTAGCTACTTATTCTGACATAGAGGTAAGTCCTCGTAAAACAAAATACAATCCTATAGCCAGGAAAAAAGCCATAAACCCCAGTATAAGGAATTTTGCAGTAAATAATGCTGGATTATTGGTATTGTCATGCGTGATATAAAGCTTGTATGCGATCAAATTCGCTAACGATCCAAACAGGCTGCCAAAGCCACCAGCGTTCGTCCCCCAAAGTAGCGCCTCCCAGTTTGTTGTGAACTTTGCGAATAGCAGGGTTGTGGGAACGTTGCTTATGATTTGGCTGGCAAGTGCGGAAAATATAAATACATGTCCGGAGTCTTTCATCTGGGATGCCAGCAGGATTTTCATGTTTTCTGCAAGACCAAAAAAGAAAAAGAAGCTGACCAAAAGTGCATAATCGACACGAAGCGTTTTGGGGTCAAACAATAACGCATAAATAATGACCAGGAGAGCGGTTAAAACTGGCAATATATGGAGTATCGACAATAGAACAACTAGGAGAAAAACTCCATAAATATAGGCCGACCTATTGATTTTTTCCATTTTCAATGGTTTTTGTCGGTTGCTCCTGGTTTTTATGAGCAATGATGAAATAACTAGAATAATCAGGAAAACTATTGAAAAGGGTGCGATAGTTGTAATAAATATTGCTGGGGATAAATCATAAAACCAGTATATATACAGATTCTGTGGATTTCCGAAGGGCGTTAATGCCGAGCCTGCATTGGCTGCCAAAGCTTCCATAATAACCAGTAAATCCTTGCGATTTATGTTAAGTGCCAGGGTTAGCGGTACGATCATAATCAAGGCAACATCATTGGTCACCAGCATTGAGAGGATGAATGTTGTCATAACCAACTTTAACGGTATGACGCTTCCTTTTTCGATGGATTGGGAAAATCTTGTTATAAGTCCGCTGTGCTGAAGCCCATTAACAGCAACAAAAAGGGCAAGCAGGATAAAAAGCACCTGTAATTCCCGAATTGAATAATCCGGAAAATGCTTGGTATACATCACTGTCAGCACAAAGCCAACAGCAGAGACAATCAGGAGCCATTCTTTCAGAATAAAATCAATCAATATGTTTTGAAACTTCAATATGTTTACCCAAGTCCGACGTGATACTATCAAGGAGGCTGTCCGAGAATAGAGAACCTGCTACGGAAAAAGCCCTTTTGGCCACTT
>CAYYNM010000094.1:0-11483 GCA_964472945.1 uncultured Methylomarinum sp.
CCACAGAGAACACGGAGGCTTAGCTCTCAAAAAGCGCTGAGTTCTTTGCCGTAAACGTATTAGGTATTTTATGCTCTCTTACTTATTTCCATGGCGGACTGAAGTCCGCCCTACCACTTATGATCTGTATTTTCTTATTTGTTATAATGCTGCCATCTAAGTTATAAAACAATAGATAAGCCCCTATTCCCGACTTAAATACTAGGTTATAATCTTTCCATTTTACCTATTACCAAAATGACTACTGTAGAACCTAAAATTGTTCTTATCGCCATAACCAAACATGGTGCAGGACAAGTTAAAACATTAGCAAAAAAATTGCCCGAAGCAGATATTGTTATTGCTGAAAAATTTGCACCCTTAATGACAGGCTTGAGCAATACAGTACGCGCTTATTCTGGCCCTTTTCGGAATGAAATTGCAACTCTATTTTCTAACTATGACCAACTGGTATTCCTGGTTTCGTTAGGTGCAGTGGTTCGGCTGATTGCACCTCATCTAAAGTCAAAAGATGAAGACCCTGGTATTATTGTAGTTGATGATGCAGGGCAGTTTGTTATTCCTGTTCTTTCAGGCCACGTAGGAGGGGCCAATGCTTATGCTGAAAAAATAGCTAAGCTGACTAACGGAACAGCTGTTCTAACAACGGCTTCCGACGTGGGAAAAACTATTCCTGTTGATATTCTTGGTCGTGAATTAGGCTGGAAAGTTGAAGCACCAAAAATTAATATTACCCGTGTTTCTGCTCATGTTGTCAACGAAGAACCTATTGCCTTTGTGCAAGAAGCAGGCGAAAAAAACTGGTGGACTCGCCCCACCCCTCTGCCTAAAAATATTCATTTATTTGACTGCTTTGAAGATGTCGATTTAAACCATTTTAAAGCATTGCTATGGGTTACCAATAAAGACATTCCTGATAGTACCTGGGAACAACTAAATGAAAGACTGGTTGTTTACAGACCCGGCAAATGAAAGTTATTCTTGGCATAGGCTGCGACCGTGACACCCCTTTACAAACATTGGAAGAGGTGGTTGATAAGGCATTAAACTCTATTCATCTAAACAGAGATGCCGTTCAACAACTTGCGACGATAGATAAAAAAAATGATGAACATGCTATATTGCAACTTGCTGAAAAATACCAATGGCCAATAAACTTTTACCCCGCAGAAAAATTAGCTCAAATTGAAGTTCCAAGCCCATCAGCAGTTGTTTTAAAATATATGGGGACACCTTCCGTATCAGAAGCAGCTGCATTATTAGCCGCTAATACTAATATGCGTAATTTGCTGGTTGAAAAATTTAAACACCGTGGAATAGATGGTAAAAACGCCACTATTTCAATTGCAAAGATAAGCTAACAAACCCGATTGCAAATCACATCAAATATCAAAAAAATTATGAGTGGAAAAATATTCTTAGTGGGTTTTGGCCCAGGTGCAGAAGAGCACATGTCATTCAGAGCCAAAAGTGCAATTGCAGAGTCTGATGTTGTTATTGGTTATACAACCTATATTAAATTAGTCAAAGAGCTACTTGAAGGCAAAGAAGTCGTTAGAAAAGGCATGACGGAAGAAATAGACCGTTGTATTGAAGCTTATGAACAAGCCAAGCTAGGTAAAAAAGTTTCCCTTATTTCTTCGGGTGATATTGGCGTTTATGGTATGGCAGGCCCAACTTATGAAGTTTTACTTAAAGCCGGATGGACACCTGAAAGTGATATATCAGTAGAAATCATCCCAGGAAGCACCGCCCTTTCGGCTTGTGCCTCATTGGTTGGTGCACCTCTTACTCACGACTTTTGCTCCATTTCCCTGTCAGACTTATTAACGCCTTGGCCAACCATTGCTCGCCGATTAGAGGCTGTTGCCCAAGCTGATTTTGTTATTGCCTTATATAACCCTAAAAGTGGCCGACGTACACAACAAATTGTCGAAGCCCAAAAAACATTATTAAAGCACCGAGATCCAGCCACCCCTGTCGCCATTGTTAAGTCAGCCTATCGCCGAAGACAAGCTATTCAACTGGTTCGTCTTGATGAAATGGCCGACCAAGAAATTGGTATGCTAACAACGGTATTAATCGGTAACTCCAGTACATATATTGAACAAGGCTTAATGATTACGCCTCGTGGCTACTCTAATAAATATAATGATATTACAGGAGGTGCAAAAGAAGGTGAGCAAGCAGGCCGCTCATTGGCTATGGGTTTAGAGGGCTGGAAAGCCTGTCTACGAGAATATTTAACCCAACACCCTGAGTTAAGCTGGGAAAAAATAGCCGATTATTTTAACGTACCTGTTGGCCAAGTATTTTCAGCCATTGCACAAGCAGCAAAAGGTAATAATTTAAGCTATCAAGTAGCAAAAATTGACAGCCAAGATTTAAAGTTGGCTATCAATGCCTGTAAAAAATGGGGACGTTTACGGGGTGTGATTCGTACTGAATCAGGGGCGGTTGTTGAGTTATTTTTACAAGGTGAAGAGTTTAAGCAAAAAGCTGACTGGCTTTCTATTGAAAACGATGCATTCCACTTACATATTAATTGGAGCAAAGTCAGCAGTGCTTATTTTGCTGCCCGTAAAGATAAATCTTATGGCTTGCATTTTTTTGATCAACACGGACAACTTTTGTTCCGCGTTTTACTCACCAAACAAGAGGGTGGGTTTAATTCAACTTTATTAGATAACTTCCAGCAGGACTGGCAGTTACTAGGAAAAAAAGAAATACAGGAATAATAATGACTGAAGTAATTAAACCAAAAATGATGGATTATCATCGCCACCTGTTAGTCTGTGTGGGAGATAGGTGTACGGAAAATGGAGAAGGACAGGCACTTTATGATTTGCTGAAAGAAAAGTTAAAAGCAGCAGGTATAGATAAAGGAGCGTTACGGGTAAAGAGAACTCGAGCCACCTGTTTTGGAACCTGCCGCTCAGGTCCATTATTATGCGTACAGCCCGATGGTGTCTGGTATTACGATATCAATAGTGAAAAACTAGACAGAATTATTACCGAGCATTTTTTACAAAATAAGCCGGTAACAGAATTTATTCATCATCAGGCTTAATCTTGTTTTTTTGGAAGTGAGGCTAAAAACCTCACTTCCAAAATTAGCTTTTAATGACAAGGAAAACCAGAACTGTGTCGAGTATCATGTGTTGCATTATGAATAACTTCAATGGGTGCAAACCCAACAGCCATTAATATAAAAAGACCTAGTAAAGCTGATGCCAATATTTGGCTTGATTTAGCGTGCGAAGAAGCACTGCTTATATTTTGCTTAATTGGAGAAGTTTGAGACATTGTCTGAGCCTTTATTAATTACTTACTATTTATTAATTTTAGCATAATTAAAACACTCTTTATGCTACAAATTTACATCTTTGCTAAACAGGGAGTACGAATATAAATAATTGAGCTTACTTAGGTTTAATTTGTTGCAACTGATAATGCAACACTACCCACGCTCCAAGCACACTAAGCAGCGATGAAAGAGTTAATAATGATAATATATCCATCCCATTAAAGTAACTTAGCTCAAACGAGCCATCATAAAGAATTGAAAAGTTTTTTATAGGTTGCTGTAATAATAAAACAATAACAGAGACTAAGAACCAGGCAACTATCCCTGATATAAAACCTAACCAAAATCCTGTATATAAAAAGGGTCTCTGGATAAAGGTATGAGTGGCACCTACTAATTTGGCAACCATCACTTCATCTTGCCTGTTTTGCAACTCTAGTCTGATCGTATTACTAGTAATCACTATAACGGCAAATCCTAATAGCAAGGATAGTATAAACACCCCTCGTTGCATGATTTTCATTATCGACTGTAACCTTTGGATCCAGAGCATATCTAGTTGTGCAAAATCCACTTCAGGCAATTGATTAAACTCTTGCATTAGACTCTCAATAGCCTGTATATCTTGAAGACTATTATTGGGTAATACTTGTATAACAGTAGGTAGTGGATTACTTTCAAGTACATCTAATACATCGCCAAAGCCGCTATACTGTTTAAATTCAGTTAACGCCTGTTTTTTTGTGATTAAAACCACCTTATCCTTATCTACTGCTTTATTTTTTTTGATTCTTTCTGCTAATTGCTGACCTGCATTATCACTAACCGTTGATTTTAAAAACAATGATATTTGATTTGTCGCTTCAACCCCTCCTGCTAATTGTTGCATATTAACGACCAGCAAGTAAAAACCTGAAGCAAGTGAAATTGCAATAGCCATAACAATAATAGTCATAGCAGAAGTAAACGGATTTCTAACCATTCTCCCTAGACTTGAGAAAAGTGCATGTGCATGTATTAGAAAATAAGCCTGTAATTTTTCTAAAAAGCTATGAGTTTGTTTATTATTGCTTTGACGAGGGTTATATTTCATCATTAACTAGTTTTTAGCTGACCATGGTCTAATGTTAATATTTTATGCCCCATACGGCTTAACAAATCCACATCATGACTTGCTATTAATACAGTAACGCCTACTTTCTGAAACTGTTCAAACAAATGCATAACTTCTGCTGATAATTCTGGGTCTAAATTTCCAGTCGGTTCATCAGCTAGAATCATCCTGGGCTTATTTATTACTGCTCGCGCAATCCCCACCCGTTGCTGCTCGCCTCCCGACAAGGCTAAAGGGTATTTTTTCTCTTTTCCTAATAAACCCACTTTATCCAAAGATGCCCTCACTCTTCGACCAATTTCATGGTAGTTATAACCAGATATAATTAGAGGTAGTGCGACGTTATCAAAAACAGTCCTATCTTGTAATAACTTATTATCCTGAAAGATTAAACCAAGTTTCCTTCTGATAAAAGGAACTTGTTTTTCTGTTATTTTATTTAAATTTTGCCCATTAAATAAAATATTACCCCGACTACAAAGCTCCATCATTGCGATTAATTTAAGCAATGTACTTTTTCCTGCTCCCGAGTGTCCTGTTAAAAATGCCATTTCACCCGCTTTCAATTGAAAACTGACATCTAAAAGGGCATCTCCAGCATCTGCATACCGTTTACTGACATGATCAAATTTAAGCATTTTTTATATTAGTTAAGGGAGAATATATTATTGTTTACTCATTAAGTAAGTGTTTAAAATTATCCTAATAATTTTAATTTAAAAGATTAAGTTTTCGCTGGCTGTAGAGCGGACTTTAGCCCGCAACAACTCAAAAATGCTGATTCAATAGCGGACTAAAGTCCGCCCTACATTTTATAGCCTGTGGGTTGTTAATAACCATGTAAATATTCCTGGAAGAGAGGCTTTAGCCTCGTCTGAATTATGCGAGGTAAAGCCTCACTTCCAGGTGTTAGAATAAATATAGTTAGCTAATTATAGCTTTGTAGCCCTTCCTTACAAGAAAGGGCTACAAAATATTGAGTTGATTTTCAGTCTTTTACAAATAAAGCATCAACAAATGATTTTGCATTAAAATCTTGCAGGTCATCAATTCCTTCACCCACACCAATAAAACGAATAGGAAGTTTAAACTGATTGGCTAAGGAAAAAATAATGCCACCTTTTGCAGTTCCATCTAACTTTGTTATTGCCAATCCTGACAACTCAACAGTTTCATTAAAGATTTTTGTTTGTGATAAAGCATTTTGTCCTGTCCCTGCATCTAACACTAATAAAACCTCATGTGGTGCAGTTTCATCAACTTTTTGCATAATACGTTTAATTTTACTTAATTCTTCCATTAAGTTAGATTTTGTATGTAACCGCCCTGCTGTATCTGCAATAAGAACATCAATTCCTTTTGCTTGCGCTGATTGTACAGCGTCAAAAATAACAGAAGCCGAATCAGCCCCTGTCTGTTGAGCCACGACCTGAATATCATTGCGCTCACCCCAAACCTGAAGTTGCTCGACAGCCGCTGCTCTAAAGGTATCACCGGCAGCCAACATAACACTATGCCCTTGTGTTTTTAATCGCTTAGCAAGTTTACCTATTGTGGTTGTTTTTCCAACACCATTTATTCCGACAACTAAAATAACAAAGGGACTATCTTGTTTCGGTATATCTAATGCTTTATTGCAGGGCTCTAATATATCCAATAATATTTGTTTTAGAGCCGATTCCAAGGCAGCCCCATCATTAAGCTGCTTACGCTCAAGACGTGATGTTAATTCAGCAATAATCAATGTTGTAGTTTCTACTCCAAGATCAGCTGTTAATAAACTCGACTCAATTTCCTCTAATAAATCTTGATTTATTGCTTTTTGCCCAACGGGAATTGTTGCTATAACACCGCCAATACCTGTACGTGTCTTTTTTAGTTGAGACTTTAAGCGTAAATATAAAGAATCTGCACTCGGTAATTTATCAAGCACAATAACTTCATCAACATTAGCAATAGAAGTATCGTCCTTTTCTTCTTTTACCTCATCAAGAAAACTATATTTGCTATAAAAACTAATCGCTATTAATGCCATCATCAATAACACTGCAAATAAATTATGCGCTACATCAATAACAACAGGTAGCTCAAGTTTAACGTTGTTTATACCTAACATCAGCTCAACTAATAACAAAACACTTAATGCTATTGCTGATTTTCTTATCGGCCTTTTATAGTTTTCTGATGTCGCTATCAATGTAACTATGGTTAAGAAAATAAAACTGATAATTGCGCCAATCCGGTGAACCCAGTTTATTGCGACTTGGCCATTAAATGATAAACTACCTGTATAGCCACTTTCAAAAGCAGAAAATAAATTTAAATTTGACAAGTAGTCAACGGCTGGCCACCATTCACCATTGCAATTAGGAAAGCCCTTACAAGCAAGACCTGCCTGATTAGTACTTACCCAAAAACCTAAAATAATTTGTAATGACAAGATAATTATAGCTACTCTAGCAAGAATCTTAGGGACTGTATCTTGTTGTTGATTAAGCTTTATTTTAGGATTTGAACGTAAATACATCCAGAACAAAAGCCAAATAGAAATACAGGCTAAAAATAATTGCCCTGTTACAACAACAGGCATTAATTTAGCTTTGCTAGCCCATATTGCCAACACTAACTGAATACCAAACACGGATAGCAATAAATTACTTGAAATAACAGCAGCTAACCTATAGCCCGCTTGCATCCAGGCAGAAATGGTTAGTAACAGAGCTAAAATACCTAAAGTGATAATAACTGATTGATAACTGACCCATTCTTTAAGTTCTTTCTTTATTTCAGATGAAATCAAAGTATTGGGAACCAAGGCATTTCTTACCTCACTCACTTCACCATAACAACCAGGCCACCCATTCCAGGCTGGGCAAGATCCTTTACCATCCGCCAAGCGAACACTAGAACAAAAAACAACAACAATTACTGCTAAAACTAACGTAAATAACGTGGCTTTTCTAAACATTTATTTAACCAATCTGAGAAATTTTTAATAATTTTGTTAAGTCACTTTTGACTTTATATGGATCAAAACCAGGTTTATACTGCATCATAATATTGCCAAAGGGGTCCATTAAAAATAACATGCCATTAGCAATATTTGAGTGAGTAATTTTATCTATCTTCTTAAGTATTGAGGAGTTCAACTTTACTCTTAATAATCTTTTATCTTCTTTCCACCAGCTTGAAGCAATTGTTTGTTTAATTTCAGGGTTAATCAATACCAAGCGCCGGATTCTTGATATATCTTTACTTAACATTAACCTTATTTGCTTTGTTTTATAAACTGCTTGCTGGCAAATCTTATTGCACTCTTTATCTGGGACCACATTAACAAAAACCCAATGCCCCTTAATTTCACCCAGGTTTTCTATAGAAAACGTATCATATCCTACAAATTCTTTATATTCTGTTGTTACAGGAGGTGAAACCAATGTACCAAAATTTGTTTTGCCCCCTAACCATATAGCATTGCTGGATAAATACCAGGCAATACAAAATGGAATAATCGATAGTGCAAAAACAATCAATACTGTACGATTATTTTTCTTTTGTAATTTACTTAATTCATTCATTTATTTTTTTCGATTAAATACCATAAAAAGTATTGTTAACGTTATAGCTAATCCAAACCATTGTACGGCATAAGCAATATGTTTTTCAGGTGGCATAATATATTTCTTTCTCCAGTCCCGACTGTAACCACCCCTCATCGTTTTATCCATTTCTATTTGAAAAGGTAACAATGGATACCCTATTTTATCTGAAAGCACTTGGATATCGACAACTTGAACGACTGAAGGCCACCCATCAGTCGGGATTTCTGCGCCTGCCAAGCGAAAACCTACGACAGGAAAGTGGTTAATTCTGCCTTTTATTGCCCGTGTTGTATCATCAATTGCAATATCAGGTAGCACTCTTCGGTCTTTATTTAACTTAACCCACCCTCTATTAACCAACACAGAATGATAAGTCCCATCAATTTTAAAGGGAGTCATCACAAAATAACCTGCTTGCCCCTTTACAATTTGATTATCTATAAGATATTGCTTAGCCGATTCGAAATGTCCCGTTATTTCAGTTTTGCTATATTGGGATTTTTCCATATCAATATCAGCCGTCAATTGTAAAATGACTTTATTAGCGGCTAATTGTTGTTTTTTAAAATAGTCTTTCTTTTGTTCGGCACGGTCTAGTTGCCAAAAACCAAGTGATACTAACAAAATCATCAGCATCAAATATAATGTTATTGAAAAAAAACTAAACTGAAATCTTTTTTTAGCAATAGTTAAATTCATGCTTTTATATTACTCTATTCATAACTTTCACAAACCCACACATAAATATGTCTATTAAAATCATTTTTATTATTGTTTTTCTGTTTATTCTTTTTAGCCTAGGTTCTGCTCTTTACCATTTACTTATTCGCAAAGATAAAGAGGATCCAGCAAAAACAGTAAAAGCTCTAAGTTATAGAATTGGCATTTCAATATTACTCTTTATCTCACTGTATATTGCTTTAATAACAGGACTTATTAAACCCACAGGTATTGGAGCAAGAATGCAAATGCAAAGACAGCAAAATATAACTTCTCCAGCACCTTAAGGAACGTATATGAATCACCCCCCCTCGGTTTCTAACTTTAGGATATTACTTTACACACATTCCTAAATATTAATTTTTCCTATTTCCTATATCATTCAGACAAAAAAAAGCGCAATTATAATAACTGCGCTTTTTTTGTATTTATTATTTTATTTACAAAATGTAAACAAAAATAAATAATCCTAGCCATACCACATCAACAAAGTGCCAATACCAGGCAGCCCCTTCAAATGCAAAATGATTCTCTGGGGTAAAATGCCCTTTCCAACTACGGAAAAGTACTACCGATAATATAATCGCACCCACACACACATGAAAACCATGAAACCCTGTTAGCATGAAAAATGTTGAACCATAAACACCTGAGCCTAAAGTAAGCCCCATTTCATGATACGCTTCATAATATTCTATTGCTTGAAGCCCTACAAATAAAAAACCCAAGCCTACGGTTACTGCCAGACCTTGAATTAATTGTTTACGGTTTTTAGCTAACAGTCCATGATGAGCCCAAGTACAAGTAACACCACTTGATAAAAGAATTAAGGTATTAAGTAATGGAAGTCCAAAAGCGCCCATTTCTTCAAAATCACCACCCACATTACCGGGTCCATTGGTTGGCCATGCCGCTTTAAAATCAGGCCATAACATTGCAGTTGACCGTCCAGGACCATCACCGACACCTGCCAACCAGTCTGTAGATATATTTCGCGTGTAGTATAAAGCGCCAAAGAAAACAGCAAAAAACATAATCTCTGAAAAAATAAACCACATCATCCCCATACGGTAAGAGATCCCTACCCCATGATTATACATGCCTGATTCACTTTCATTTGCTTGTAGGGTAAACCAAGCCCCCAACATTGTTATAAAAATCACCAACCCTAGAATCATAAAGGTCGAACCTGCCGCATTACCATTTAAGTAATTAGCAAACCCTGCCAGTAAAGTAAAAAGACCAACTACACTAAAAAACGGCCAAACGGCCTTATGTGGAATGTAATAAGCATCATTTGTAGACATACGCTACCCCTGTTATTTTTTTACTGAATTATCAGTATTATCAAAAAAAGTATATGCAAGTGTTACTGTTTTATACTTACTCGGTAAGCCCGGCTCAATAACAAATCGAACCGGCATGTGTTTTTCTTCATGCGGTTCAAATGTCTGTTCCGAAAAACAAAAACACTCAGTTTTCTTTAAATATTCTGCAGCAAGCCCCGGCGTTAAGCTTGGAACTGCTCTAGCAATCATTCTTTTATCACTATTATTTTTAGCATAAAAGTTTACCGTATAATATTGTCCAGGATGAATTTTCATCTTCTTTGTTTCAGCACGGAACTCCATCGGCACTGACTTATTCAGAGAGGTGATAAATTCTATGCTAATTTCTCTATTAAGATCAACTTTATAGGCATTATCGGCGATAGCTTCAGATCCTGTTTTACCATTAAGCCCTGTAATATCACAAAACACATTGTAAAGCGGAACTAAAGCATAGCCAAAACCAAACATCCCTAGAGTGATAAAGACTAAGTTACGAACAAGCTTAGTATTTTTTTGCTTTAAATTATTACTCACGATTCCAATGCTCTTATGACAGCAAATACATAAATTGTTGCCGCAATAATCGTTAAAATAACGACTGTTAGAATATTTTTTTGTTTAGTATTCATTCTATTACCTAACATTTTGCCCATGATGAGCAAAATGTCTTATAGTTTTAATCATTACCGACCCGTACTCATTGTTGGCACCTCTTTAGGAGGTGTAGAAAAGGTATGATAAGGTACTGGCGAAGGCAAAGTCCATTCTAAACTTTGTTCTTTTGCACCTTCCCATACTTCATCCGTTACCTTTTCGCCTGTACCGCCTTTAATTGTTTTATACACAATATAAGCAAAAATCAATTGGCTAGGACCGTATATAAAGGCACCAATACTTGAGATCATATTCCAATCAGCAAACTGCACTGCATAATCAGGAATACGACGAGGCATACCTGCCAAACCTAAAAAGTGCTGAGGGAAGAAAAGAATATTTACTGAAATAGCCGATAACCAAAAATGTAATTTAGCCAATTTTTCATCATACATATTTCCAGTCCACTTAGGCAACCAGAAGTAAGCTGCTGCCATTAACATAAAAATGGAAGCAGGAACTAATGTGTAATGAAAGTGAGCAACAATAAAATAAGTATCATGATATTGAAAATCAACCGGTGCAAGTGCCATCATCAACCCAGTAAAGCCACCCATGGTAAACAACACAACAAAGGCAATTGAAAACAGCATAGGGGCTTCAAAAGTCATCGACCCTTTCCACATAGTAGCGGTCCAGTTAAAGACCTTTACACCTGTTGGAATGGCAATAAGCATAGTGGCATACATAAAGTATAATTCACCTGCCATTGGCATACCCACGGTAAACATGTGATGCGCCCAAACAATAAATGA
>CAYYNM010000095.1:0-11391 GCA_964472945.1 uncultured Methylomarinum sp.
ACTCCTTACAATTTAAAAATAGTTCGTAACTTTAGTGTAACAGAGCAAGATCGAGTTTTTTAGCCTACTTTCCCTTGATTATTCCTCGCGAGACAGCCTCCTAGCTATATTTTATTAAAATGCTAAATCATTAACACTTAATATAGCTAATAAAATCGAGACAATAATACCTGCAATCATCAATCCTAAGGTGATAATTAAACCAGGTTCTAATAATGCTAACATTCGCTGTATGGCTGTTCTTAGCTGTTTATCATAGATGGTGGCAACTCGTAGCAACATTTCTTCTAACCGCCCCGTTTCTTCACCCATTTTAATCATTTGTATCGCTAGTTTAGGGAAGCATTCACTTTCCGTAAATGCATCAGACATGCTTTTCCCTTGTTTTAATTCTTGCTCTGCTTCGTTTAGCAAATCAACCATTACTAGATTTCCAGCTGTTTCTCTTGCTATCCCCAGGGCATTTAAAATAGAAACACCATTACCCAATAACGTTCCTAAGGTGCGCGTTAGGTTAGCGGTTTCCAGGTGTAACAGAATATCTCCAAATAAGGGCATCACTAAAAATCGTGCATCCCATGTTTTTTTTGTGACAGGATTAGCTAGTTGTGACTTCATATAACTGCTTATACTCAGTACAACTATTAATAATGCCCACCAATAAGATTGTAAAAATTCAGCGATAGCAACCACTATTTGAGTTGACACCGGCAATTCTTTTCCTGCATTTTCAAACATTTCTGTAAACTGGGGGACCACGAAGGTAAGCATAACAAGTAGCGATGCAACTGACATCACCAATAATATTGCGGGATAAATAAGAGCCGTAGTCACCGTTTCTTTTAATTCCTGTGAGCGTTCTAAATATTCTGCCAGTCTATTAAGCACACTTCCCAGGTCTCCTCCCATTTCACCGGCACGAATCATATTGAGGTAAAATTTAGAAAATACTTCAGTCTGTTCTTCTAATGCGTCGGCTAATGAAGCTCCCCCTTTCACTTTTTCTAAGACTTGAGAAATTAGCTTACTCAGTTTATCGTTATCTTCAGTTAATTGAATCAAAATACGCAGCGATCTATCCAGGGGTAATCCTGAATCTAATAAGGTGGCTAGTTCCCCAGTAAACAGCAAGACTTCTTTTTGCGACAAACTAACCGCGCCACTCCCCAAGCTAATACCTAAAAAAGTTTTGTTAGCGGCTAGCTCAACTTTAATAGGAATAAACCCTTGCTCTTGTAATTCATGCAGTAAACTTTGTTCATCAGACGCATTTTTAACACCCTCTTCAACTTCCCCAAGAGTATTAACAGCTTTGTATGAATACAGTGCCATCTTATGATTCCGTTGTTACACGTAAAACTTCATCAAGCGTCGTTACACCGTTCAAGGCCTTTAAAAGACCATCTTCATAGATAGTCAACATACCATCATGAATCGCTTGCTGCTGTATAACACCCGCCTCCTTATGTGCCATAATGTTTTTTCGAATATTATCTGTCATAGGTAAAAATTCAATAATAGCTTGTCGGCCTTTATAACCTATATCACCACAAGCGTCACAACCCACTGCTTTATATAGTTGAATGTTTTCTGCATCCGTAAATTTATGTAAATGCATTTCTTTAATCACTGCTTCAGGGGCAGGGTAGGCTTGCTTACATTCTGGACACAATTTTCTAACCAGTCGCTGGGCTAAAATACCATTAACGGTTGAGCTTAATAAATACTCTTCCAAGCCCATATCTAATAGTCTGGTAATACCACCAGCGGCATCATTAGTATGCAATGTTGATAACACCAAATGCCCCGTTAATGCAGATTGTACAGCGATTTTAGCCGTCTCCAGATCACGCATTTCACCAATCATAATAACGTCTGGATCTTGCCTTACGATTGACCTTAAAGCCGTTGCAAATGTTAACCCAATTTGAGGCTTTGCTTGTATTTGGTTAATGCCTTCTAATTGATATTCTACCGGGTCTTCTATGGTAATGATTTTACGCTCGACTGTATTCAAGCGTTTTAATGCGGTATATAAGGTAGTTGATTTACCACTTCCTGTTGGCCCAGTAATTAATATAATACCGTGAGGTTTGGCTAAAACATCTATAAACTGTTCTGAGTGTTTTCCTGTCAGCCCTAATGCAGAAAAATCCAACACAATATTTTCTTTATCCAGTAAACGCATTACCACACTTTCACCATACATGGTGGGGATTGTAGACACCCTAAGATCAAGCTCTTTTCCCAGCATTTGTAGCTTAATACGGCCATCTTGTGGCAACCTGCGTTCAGCAATATTAAGTTTGGCCATTATTTTTATCCTGGAAATAACAGCGGCAGTCGAGGCAACAGGAGGGGCTTCAATATCCTGCAATACCCCATCAATTCTTAGCCGAACTTTTAAACTTTGTTCAAAAGGTTCAACATGAATATCGGAGGCTTTCATTTCTATGGCTTTCTGTAAAAACAAGTTAACCATTTTAATAACCGGTGCTTCACTGGCTAAATCTTTCAGGTGCTCCAGATCTTCATCATCAATTTCACCTGTTGCTAAATGATCACTTAACTGATCCATTTCAGATTTACCATTACCGTATTGTGCATCTAATGCCGCATCAATTTCTGTAAGCTGGCCGATTTTGACCTTGATCTGCTTTCCGGTTGCAAGCTTTAGTGCCTGTACAATATATTCATCTTTAGGATCCATCACAGCAACTGAAACTTCATTATCACCTGCTTGTAAACCAACAATATGATTGTTTTTTAGGAAGCGAAAAGAAATATCATCAGCAAAAGGACTTTCTAAGGGATATTCAGAGGGGGTTACTCGTTCCAATTGACAGTTATGCTCAAAACTATCTGCAATATCAATATCAGAACATAAGCCTAATTTTATCAGCAATTGAGGCATCAATTCACTAATAGCAGATTTCTGCATTCGCCGGGCTTTGGCTAAATCATTACTCGTTAATTTATTGCGTTGTTGCAGCGTATTTAAAAATGCTACATATTGGCCTTCCTGTTCACTAACTACTTCCATATAAACACCTATTTTGTAGAAATTAATAGTTTAAAAACCGTATCGTTTTAAAGGATTTTAGTTGCTCTTTAAATTATAGCGGCCATATTACCCTTAGTGGCAGCCTTTTGGTGATGCAGCTTATACCTCTATTCTTTCCCAATTTTATTTATATCGTCTCATTTTCTATGTTTCCAATAGTCAGGAAAACGGTGAAGATGCATTACGGCAATGATGTAGATTCCACTCTCTTCTTCTGAATATAGAATTCCATACGGAAAACGTTTTACTAATGACCTCCGAATATCTCTCTCAATAGCAAAATCATACCCAAGCCCTAGTTCTATTCTTTCATAATAATCAATCGCACCATTAAATTCTATCTCTGCCTCGGGATGAAATGCAAAACTCATTTTTCAAATTTCTCCCAAATATTTTTAAAAACTTGTTCTCCAGATATTGGTTTAACTTTTCCAGACCTTATTTCAATAAGTCTTTTTTGTGCGACTTCATTCCATTTCTCATCAATTTGAGAATTCGGTTGATTGAGACTTTGGAGTAAAGAATCAACAATTAATACCCGTTTTTCAACTGGAAGTGACACGGCTTCATCTATTAGTTCATTTGTATTCATTTTGTTACCTAAATTACGTGATGTGGTGATCCAAGTGCCTGAGCCAAACCTCTCAAAAAAGAATACTTATTTATTTTCAATGGTGTGGTAGTCGTCCGCGTTTCCTTTTCTTCGCGTCTAGTTTAGTATAAGTAAGTGTTTAAAATTACCCTACCAATTTGAATTTAAATATTTTTGGAAGTGAGGCTTTTGCTTTTTTCTAATTTCCACGTCCAGCTTATATTATTTCCAGTGGAACCTTGCTTCATAGCAATCACCTTTTGTTCTTTCCGTAATAAATTTATTTTCCGTTTCTTACCTTAGGAGAAGCTATATAACAAGGTTTTAGCCAGCATAATAATTTCACCCTCTTTAATTTCAGTTATTGAAAAGTCATTTTTATCTAACTTAAAAGGATTAACTTTTGAGGGTGATTTTAATACTTTATTAATAGCGGTTTGATAAACCCTGCTGACAGGCGTGGGTCCAAATAAAGTAATTGATGGAATATTTAGCCCCCAAGCCATGTGCGTAGGTCCCGTATCATTACCAATAAGCAGGCTTGAATTTGCGATCACTGCTTTTAATTGGTCGAAATTCAGTTTTGGTAACACCTTTGCTTTTGAGGTTTTAGCGGCAATCCATTCAGCATCTTGCTTTTCTTGTTCATTTCCCCAAATAATTAAACTATTGGCCTCCAAGCCTTTAATCACTGTTAGATACTTTTCTTTTGGATAGTTCCGGCTTGGCCAGGTTGATCCAATAACAAAAATTATATTTGCTTGGTCTTGTTTAAAAAATCTTTCCTGCAACTCCCATTCTTTACTGTAAAAAAGAAAAGCTACTTTATTGATAATTTGTTGTTCTGTTATTTGTATATTTAATGGCTGTCCTATCACGGCTACATTTCTATCAATAGTATTGGCATCATAGGGATAGGCAATTTGTTTTTTATAAAACCATGTCGCCTGCTTTTCTCTTATAGATTGTTTATCAAAACCTGCAACATTACTTGATAATAATCTAGCCGTTATTGCTGATTTAATTAAGCCCTGAGCATCAATCACTAAGTCATAGTTATTTTTTGCAAAATGCCTGACTTTTTTAATTTCATTAAAAATATTAGCTTTATTATTCTTTAATAACTTTAAATTAAGCGGCAAAATCTGATTGATATCAGGGCTACCTTGTAATACGCCTGTAAAACCTTGTTCTACTATCCAATCAATCAGCAGCTCAGGATATTGTTGTTTAATAAACTGTAAAGCAACCATTGCATGGACAATATCGCCCAGGGCTGAAAGTTTTACAATGGCTATTTTTATCATTTATTTTTCAATGTGAGCAGGAATGTTTGCCAGCTAGAATTCACTTAAGAAACGTAACTTAACCACTCAGCATGGTTATCTTTACGCCCATGTACATAGTCGAAGTAAAGTGTTTGTAATTTTTCAGTTACTTCACCCCGTGAACCTGAACCAATCACTCTGCCATCATATTCTCTTATGGGGGTTACTTCAGCCGCAGAACCCGTAAAAAAGGCTTCATCAGCAACATAAACTTCATCCCTGGAAATACGTTTTTCTATCACTTCATAACCATTTTCTTGTGCAATAGTCATCAGTGTCTCACGAGTAATTCCTTCTAATGCAGAGGAGGTTTCAGGTGTGTACAGCTTGCCATTTCTAACAATAAATAAATTTTCCCCGCTCCCCTCTGCAACAAAGCCTTCATGATCTAGTAATAGAGCTTCATCGTAACCTGTCGATAAGGCTTCTTGTAAAGCCAGAATAGAATTTATGTAGTTACCATTCGCTTTAGCTTTACACATGGTGCTATTGACATAATTTTTGGTATAAGAAGAGGTTCTGATACGAATACCTTTTTCCATACTTTCATCGCCTAAATATGCCCCCCATTTCCAGGCGGCAACCATTACATGTACTTTTAGGTTATCCGCTCTTAGTCCCATTCCTTCAGAGCCATAAAAAACCATGCTACGAATATAAGCACTATCTAAACTGTTTTTTGCAACAGCCTCTTTATGTGCTTGATTAATGACATCTTTATCAAATGGAATCTGCATATTTAAAATATGTGCTGAACGATATAATCTATCTGTATGTTCTTGTAATTTAAAGATGGCTGTCCCTTTTTCTGCATGATAGGCCCTTAATCCTTCAAAAACACCCGCGCCATAATGTAGCGTATGGGTTAGAACATGAACTTTTGCTTCACGCCATTCAACCCATTTACCATCCATCCAGATTACACCGTCTCTATCATCCATCGTCATCATATTTGTTATGCCTGTTAGTTTGTTGCTGACATACATTCATGCCATATTTTTTCAACTTGAGATCGTATTTCTACAAACTCATCTTTTTTTGCCAGCGCACGCTCACCTTGTAACACTTGATGATGCCCATAATCTCGATATTGACAATAAGCCTGAGTAAGAGTTGCCGCCTGTACATCAGAGATCAAACCCTGCTTACTTAAAGCTTCCAGCAAATTTATATTATCAGTATAGAGAGTTAAATCTTTATTTTCTGCCGCATACGCTAATATATGAAATTGTACTATAAACTCAATATCGACAATACCTCCAATACCTTGTTTTAAATCAAACGTATCACTTTCTTTTGCGGTTAATGCTTCGCGCATTTTGCCCCGCATCTCACGCACTTCAGTTTTTAAGCTTTCTTTATCTCGACTAAGGCATAAAATTCCTCGTCGAATATCTTCAAATTGCGGCTTTAACTGCACATCACCTGCAACAAACCGCCCTCTGATTAAGGCTTGATGCTCCCATGTCCATGCATTGTTTATTAAATAGTCTTTATAACTATTTATTTGTGCAACCAATAATCCAGAATCACCACTTGGCCTTAACCGCATATCAACTTCATATAACTGGCCGGATAACATCTTTGTATCGAGAATATGCCTTACTTTTTGCCCTAATCGTGCGTAGAATTGTGCACAACTAACCTGCTTACCCCCATCAGTTAGCGCATTGCTATCAGCACAGTTATAAATAAAAACCATATCTAAATCAGATCCATAGCCTAATTCTAAGCCACCTAATTTACCAAAACCCAGTATTGCAAACCCACTTTGTTGTTTATTAATATGAGGAGGCCAACCATGTTTAGCTGTCAATATTTGCCATGCTTTATCCACCACATACTCTAAAATCACTTCAGCTATATAGGTCAAGTAATCACTTATCACCATCAAAGGAATGACCTCCATAATATCTACTGCTGCGATTCGTAGGGTATTGACTTGTTTAAACTGTCTAAGCTTTATCATTATTTGCTCAATATCATCTTTAGCAATATTAGCTAGACAATTATTAAGTTGCTTGCTCAACGCCTTCTTATTTAATGGCTCATATAATGACCGAGCATCAAGAAGCTCATCAAATAACATAGGATATTGTGCTAAATATTGACAAACCCAAGAACTTTCCGAAGATAATTTAACTAACTGAGCTAATGCCTTGGGATTTTCTGCTAATAGTGATAAATAAACATTTCGCCCTGCTACTTCTTCAATTAGAGTAAGCACACGATTTAAGGTAACATTTTTATGTTTCACTATTGTTAAAGCATCAATTAACTGAGGTATTAATCGATCAATCACTCCCAACCCTTTACTTGATAGTTGCTTAATAGATCTCGAAGTTTTCAAATCTTTTAAGCTTTTAACAGCATTACTCGTATCGTCAAAGTCATGTTCTGCCAAATAGTTAAACGAGGCTTCATCGTCACCCCCTTGCCAAACAATATCTGCACTTTGTTTAACTTCTTGCTGTTCTGATAAGGAAAATACCTGATCAAAAACATTATGTACATTGGCTCTCACTTGATCTAATTTAGCCTTAAAATCATCCCAATCTACAAAATCCATTGAATACGCTAATATTTGTTGGGTTATTGGATCTGTTGGTAAATCATGAGTTTGCTTATCTTGATATTGCTGAATATGATTTTCGGCTCGGCGTAAGAAACAATACGAAGTTTGTAATTGTTCAGCATCTTTCGGCATAAGCAATTTCATACCACCCAATATTTTTAATATTTTTAAAATACTTCTTTCTTGTAGCTCAGGAACTTGCCCCCCACGGATCAATTGAAAGGCTTGCCCTATAAATTCAATTTCTCGAATACCACCCGGACCTAATTTAATATTATCCATCCGGTCTTTCCGCCTTAACTCTTGAGTAATTTGGAGTTTTAGCGATCTTAATTCTTCAAAAGCGCCATAATCCAAGTAACGACGGTAAACAAAAGGCTTTATCATGGCGGCGAGTGTTTTGCCATTTCCAAAATCACCTGCAACCTGCCTTGCTTTAATCATGGCGTAGCGTTCCCACTCCCGAGCCTGAGTAAGATAATAATTTTCCATACCATCAAAAGTCATCAATATCGGGCCACTATCACCGAAGGGCCTTAAACGTATATCTGTTCTAAAAACAAAGCCATCTGCGGTCATTTCATCTAATACTTTAACCAGCTTACGGCAAATACGACTAAAAAACTCACCGTAACTGGTTGCTTTGCGATCATTTAAAACCCCATCTTCAGCATAAGCAAAAATCAAATCAATATCGGAAGAGTAGTTTAGTTCCCACGCGCCCAGCTTGCCCATCCCTAATACCACGATATTAATCGCAGCCCCATCTTCAGCCTTTGGCACGCCTTTACGCTCGCAAGCCTGTTGATAAAGATAATTTAATGCAAATTGTATACAAACTTCTGCCAACTCGGTTAAATCGCTTAATGTTTCAGCTAAATCAGACCACCCTGCTAAATCCCTCCAGGCAATACGCACCATTTCTCTATATCGGAATTGCCGCAAAACAAACATTAAGGTTTTCTCAGAGTCAATATCTTTATCGTCTAGGTGCTGGGAATAATATTGCCTTCTTTCTGCAGAAAACAAATCACCACTAGAAACCAAGCCTTGAATTAAATCAGGAGTCCGAATACAGGTTTCTGCTACAAATAAACTACAAGCCCAAACTTTAGCTAATGTATGATAAAAATTCTCACTCTCAGGGGGCTTTAAACCTAACTGACCAAGCTTTTCTTCATACAGCAATACTTTATCAAGCACTTGTTGCTGTAAAGATTGGGGTAATTTATCCAGTTCAATACTAATTTTTTCATGCAATGACATTACACTGACTCTCAGAAAATAAAATACAAGGGAGGTTGAGATTAGCTATTATCGACTATAAAAAGATAACTGTCTTGATGATACTGAGTTTATGCACAATATAAACGTTATTTTTCTAAGGTTTAAACAAAAAAAATACATTATGATGAAACCAGGCTCTTAAATATCGTAATATTATAAAAAAATTGACACTTTTTAGATTTTAAGTTGGAAAATTTGCCTATACTTACTTGTAATATTGCTCTTACTATTATTTCAGGAGAACACCATGCTTACCGCACCTGCAACAGCTTTAATGAATACATTAAGCTGTTCAAAAAAAATGCTGTTGATTTCAATAGCCTTTATTACCCCATTACTCATCGTTGTGTACCTTCTGGTCAGTGAGCAAATGTTAGCGATTAATACGGATAAAAATGAGCGTAAAGGCCTGGCATATATCGTCCCTGTTCGACAACTTATCCAACATTTACCTGAACACAGAGGGATGACAAATGCATTTTTATCAGGAAATAAAAGCCTTAAAGTTAAAATTTTAGCCAAAAGAAAACAAGTGGCTGAAGATATCCGTTTAATTGATGAAGTCGATCGAAATTTGGGGGCTCAACTAGGGACAACATTACAATGGAACGATATAAAAGGAAAATGGAGTCGTTTAGAAGCAGAGGCATTTAATGGGCCAGCTAAAGAAGTTTTTGCTCAACATACCCAATTAATTGCAGAAGTATTGGACTTGATTAAAAATATTAGTGATAGTTCAAATCTGACATTAATCCCCGAATTAGATGGTTTTTATATTAAAGAAGCTATCGTTAATTTTTTGCCCCAGGTTATAGAGAATTTAGGCCAGGCAAGAGGTATATCTTCAGGTTTGGCGGCAAGGCAAGAAGTCTCTGAAGATGAAGGTATTAAGTTGACATCTTTATTATCAACTACCCAGGATCATATTGATGATCTTAAGCGTGGTATGCGAGTATTAGGGCAAGCAAATCCAAATTTATCTAATAAAATAGGGCCACAAGTCCAACAAACAATAGCAAACTCTGAAAACTACTTGAGTTTTCTAAAAGCTGAAATTCTTGAAAAAGATTTAATCACTGTTCAAGCCAATACTGTTTTTTCTAAAGGCACGGTAGTCATTAAAGCTAATTTTATAATTTTAGATACTTTAGTACTTGAATTAGAGAGTTTATTGGACCAAAGATTAGAGGGGCTTTATAGCAAAATGACATTAATGCTATCAATAGTCACAGCTATTATTTTATTAGCAATCTATCTCTTTGCTGGTTTTTACCAATCCTTTCAAACCGCTATCGTTAAATTGCAAGAAACAGCCAGAGCACTGGCATCAGGTAATTTAGTGCCTAGAGTTCATTTAGATAATGAAGATGAGTTTGCAGATTTAGCACAGTCTTTTAATTCAATGGCGGATCAGTTTTCTGAGGTAATCAAGCAATTAGAAGTCTCTATTGACGTGCTGGCTTCTTCGACAGAAGAAATGTCTATGACCAGTCAAGAAACCAACAGAGGTGTTCAGCAACAGCAAGAACAAATCGAACAAGTAGCAACAGCCATGACAGAAATGGCTGCAACAGTACAAGAAGTTGCGCGACATGCTAGTGAAACAGCTGTGGCAACTCAAGCTGCACATAGTTCAGTAACAGAAGGTCAGGAGTTGGCGAGTCATACTAAGCAAGTGATTAATTCACTATCTACTGAAATTGATATTGCAACAGGTGTGGTTCAAGAACTGGCTGATGATGGGGATAAAATTGGCGGGGTACTGAGTGTTATTCAAAGTATTGCAGAGCAAACTAATTTACTGGCTCTTAATGCCGCTATTGAAGCCGCAAGGGCTGGAGAAAATGGCAGAGGGTTTGCCGTAGTAGCAGATGAAGTAAGAACTTTAGCAAGCAGAACTCAGGAGTCTACCGAGGAAATTCAGAAAATGATTGAGCGTTTACAGTCAGGAACAGAAAAAGCAGTAAAAGTCATGATTGAAGGTAAAAAACGCTCTGAAAGTACGGTAATAGAAACAGAAAAAGGCGATGAACAGCTTCAGGGAATTGCCACTTCAGTGATTAAAATAGATGATATGGCAACTCATATAGCAAGCGCATCAGAAGAGCAAGCGGCTGTTGCAGAAGAAATGAGTCGGAATATTAGCAATATTAGCGCAGTAACCGAACAATCGGCTCAGAGTTCTTTACAAATTAGTCAAAGTAGTGAAGAGCTGGCAAAATTAGCTTCTGATATACAAGGGGCAATTAGTCGTTTTAAAGTTTAATTTTTGCTTGTAGCAACATAGATACTTGGCGAAGGGTTTGGGGCACTACCATTAAGTTAAGAAATAAATGTTTTTGTAGGAGCGGCTTTAGCCGCGATGTCGCGGCTAAAGCCGCTCCTACGTATATACAAAATAACAAAACCCTTAACTTAAACCTGAATCCGTGACTTCACTACGGCACAGAACACAAGCTATTGATTCCACAGCGGTTAAAAAAATACCCACTTAACCTATGGGTGAAGCTAAGATTTTTTGAGCCACATGGATGTGGTGAATGTC
>CAYYNM010000096.1:0-2192 GCA_964472945.1 uncultured Methylomarinum sp.
CCCTACGGTTTTTTAGTTTTCTTGAATATTAACCGGCTTGACTATTTCAATAATGAATAGTTCACTGTATTCTATACATTATACTTATAGGTTAGGGGCTTTTAAATCAATATGACAAACAATCATTCAACACTTTCCTGGAAAAACTATCTTGAATTGTGTAAGCCTAAAGTTGTTGTTCTGCTTGTTTTTACAGCGATTGTGGGCATGTTACTTGCTGTTCCTGGTATGCCTCCCCTTGATCTTTTGATTTATGGCACCTTAGGAATTGGTTTGGCCTCTTCATCGGCGGCGGCTATCAATCATTTTATTGACCAAAAAGCCGATGCAAAAATGGCCAGAACACATAATAGACCATTACCAACTGGAGATCTAAATTCTGCTAATGTGCTAATTTTTGCAGCCATTATTGGCTTACTGGCAATGTTTATATTAGTTGTTTTTGTGAATACCTTAACGGCTATTTTAACTTTTCTTTCATTGATTGGTTATGCCATCATTTACACTGTTTACCTAAAACACATGACGCCGCTTAATATTGTTATTGGAGGCGCAGCAGGAGCAGCACCTCCGGTATTAGGCTGGTGTGCAATTACAGGGGAAATTCACCCTCATGCCTTATTACTTTTTTTGATTATTTTTGTCTGGACACCTCCCCACTTTTGGGCTTTGGCCATTGCCAAACGAAAAGAATATGCTTCGGCGGGTATTCCTATGTTGCCAGTCACACATGGTCCTCACTTTACTCGCATACAAATACTGTTATATACCATTCTATTATTTATCGTTACCCTGTTACCTTACCTAACAAGAATGAGTGGCGTAATCTATCTTGCAACAACAGTAATCTTAGGTTTAAGATTTATTTTTCATGCTATAAAAATGATCCGTCATACGGATGATAAAACGGCAATGAAAGCATTTTTCTATTCCATTAATTACTTAATGCTAATATTTACAGCCTTATTAATTGATCATTACTTCCTATTCACCTTTAGTTCATGAACAGTACACAGGAACACCCTTTTGCTGAATTTATAAAAATATTAGGCAAAGGTAAAAAAGGCTCACGCCCTCTCACCCAGGATGAAGCTTATAGAGCCATGTCAATGATACTGGCAGATAAAGTAGAGCCTATTCAACTGGGTGCTTTTTTAATGTTAATGCGTGTTAAAGAAGAAACTGCCGAAGAGTTAGCAGGGTTTGTTCAAGCCGCCCGTGATACATTCAATATTTCAGCGCATAAGGTACAAGTCGATTTAGATTGGTCTTCATACGCAGGCAAACGTCGTCATTTACCCTGGTTTTTACTCTCCACCTTATTACTCGCTGAGAATGGTGTGCGTATTTTTATGCATGGTGCAGGTGGGCATACTGAAGGGCGTGTTTATACTCATAATGTATTAGAATATCTAGGGAAACAAGCCGCCAGCAGTATCGAACAGTCACTAGATCAAATTGAACAATATAACTTTAGCTACCTGTCTTTAGAGTACTTCTGCCCCAAGCTTTATCAGATGATTAATCTTCGACCTTTAATGGGCTTGCGCTCCCCTGTCCATACTTTAGTGAGGTTGCTTAACCCATTATCAGCCAGCCATGCAATTCAAGGAATCTTTCACCCGAGTTATAGGCAAGTCCATCAACATGCTGCACTTTTATTAAATCAATCCAGTATGGCTGTATTAAAAGGTGAAGGTGGAGAAACTGAGCGTAACCCAGATATGGACTGCCTAGTACAATCAGTTCAAGGCACTAGGCTAATTGACGAGCAATGGCCTGCTATTTTTGCCCGCCGTCACGTTAAATCTGAAAACCTTGATCCACAGCAACTTGCTCAGTTATGGCAAGGTAAAACATCTGATGAATTTGCTGAAGCAACTATTATTGGCACAAGCGCTATTGCTTTAAAACTCATAGGTAAAGCTGATTCGCAAAAACAAGCGTATGAATTAGCGACTCAATATTGGCAAAACAGATCCTCTTTATAATTTTTATAACTTAAATACTGTGAATGACAACAATCCCCCTAAAGAACAGGAAAATGAAGTTATTTGTGACTGTACAGGAACAACTAAAGAAAAGGTTTTATCCCTGATTAAGCAAAAAGCAGATTTAGACAAAATATCTAGTGCAACAGGTGCCACTACCGGCTGTGGTTCCTGTGATTATGATATTACCTGTTTGATTGA
>CAYYNM010000096.1:2292-8430 GCA_964472945.1 uncultured Methylomarinum sp.
AAATTATATGTTAAAACATTTTCCAGCCGCTGATATAGAGGTTACACATAATCAGCGAGATTACTACATTATTTCGTTTGCATTTATCGCTGTCGCTTTATGTTTCTCAATTGACTCTGTGGCGAGTATAGAGTTGCAATATGCTTTAGGAGTCGCGGGTTGGGCCTCATTAATATTTATTCTTATTGGTGAATGTAAATATGTAAGAGCACAAGTTTTTGTTGCCGTAACATTTGCCACCCTAGGTGAAAATTTTGCCTCTATTTATATGTCAGGTTATACCTATCGTTTAGAAAACCTTCCATGGTTTGTCCCTGCTGGACATGGACTGGTTTATTTAACGGCTATTGTTTTGGGGCGTTGTGACTTATTTTTAAGATATGCTAGAAAAATAACTGCTTTTGTTGTGCTAGTAGGCGGCACATGGGCTGTTTTAGCTCTAAATGGCATTGTTGGCCGTGAAGACCAAATTGGAGCTATTTTATTTGCTATTTATTTGTTGTTCTTATTTAAAGGCCGTTCACCTATGGTGTATTTAGGTGCTTTTTTTATTACAACTTGGGTTGAATTAATTGGCACATCGCTAGGAACGTGGAACTGGGCAGCAATTGACCCTGCATCAACACTGACTCAAGGGAACCCTCCTAGCGGTGTGGCTGCATGGTATTGTTTAGTTGATGCGGTTGCTATGGCAGGAGCTATCCCTGTTATTCACGGGGTAGAAAGGCTGTTATTTTCTTTAGGGCTAAAGAAACGGGGCGAAGTGAGTTTTGAGGTAAAAAAGTAAGGGTAAAACTTAATCTACCCCTGCATGTTAAAACTAATTTTAAGCCTTAGTCGCTGTAAAAATACCATATTCAACAAGATGGTCAGTAAAGAGGCGATGTTGTGCAATACCTACCTTAAAGTTAGCTGTTTGAGCCTTAGAACGTAAGCCAAGCCATTGAGTTAATTGTTGAACAGGCTTTAAGCGCTTGGCAACCTTAAGCATATAGTCAGCTGAAGGTAAGGTTTCAGCAGTAATATCGGTGTAGTTAATATGACTAAATTGGTTATCTTCTAATAATTGATTAAATTCATCACGAGAGCATAAATTAGGTACGGCCCAACCATTTAAGCAAACCACAATATCTTTCCACTCATCATCACTGAATTCTCGTCGCTGAATAAAGCCATCGCAAACAACAATACGACCACCTGGGCGAAGTAAACGAAAAGCTTCTTTTAAAAAATCACCTTTATTTAAAGCATGACAAACGCTTTCTAAGCCCCAAATAACATCAAAGGACTCATCAGCAAAAGGTGTGGCACAAAAATCAGACACCTGAAAATCAGTTTTATCAGCAACCCCTTGGCGTTTAGCATGTTGAGCGGCATGTTCTGTTTGTTGTTTGCTAATGGTAATAGCTGTTATCTGATTACCATGCTGCCTTGCCATCCAGATGGAGCTACCACCAATGCCACAACCTGCGTCTAGAACATGGTCAGTAGCAGAAATACCCGCTAAATCATAAAGAATCTGGTTTTTATTAGTTAAAGCCTGATGGTGAGATGTAGTCTCTTTATCCCAATAGCCATAATGTAGAGCAAGGTTTTCCTTATTGCACCAGGCAAATAAATAATCGTTATAGCAGTCATCATAATGTTTTTCAGCATCAGCTTTAAGCTCTTCGGCTGATAGCTCTGTGTCTTCTCGTAAAGTGCTGTCGCGGTAATCTTGATTGGGTTCTAAATAATGCATTATTTATTGTGTAATAGCTGGTATGTTCCGAATAAGCACATTGTATTACATTTTGTGATTATTAAGTGTTAGGTGGCGTATTATAAATACTGATCAATACCTTGTACTGCTCTGATAAAATTTTTATCATTTAAGCGAAGGGTAAGGCGGTTAAAATTTTCATCATGCTGGCTTTGATCATTTTGTTTATGCCAATGATGTAAGACAGGAATGGCAAAACGGCCTTCTTTGCGCTTGATTCCATTATGGATAAGACGTATCACCAAGTCAGAGTCTTCATAACCCCAGCCTTCAAACGCTTCATCAAACCCATTTACTGCAATAAAATCTGCTTTATACATTGCCAGATTACAAGTCATGGCCTTTTGCCAACGGTTTAGATTTTTATATCGTAGGAATGAAAAAGGGTTGTAAATAAGCGGAGTTATACGGTTGATGTTTCCTGTTAACCACTGTTGAATATAAAACAATGTAGACTGGCTATGCAAAGCTAGTTTTTTGTTTAATACTGTCTTGGTAAAAGAGGGCGATAACAATATACGGTTACCTGGAACAAAGTAGCCTGGTTCTGAAAATTGGCGATGTTTTTTGATAAAATTTGGGAATAAAGAGCAGTCACCATCTATAAAAACCAGGTAATTACCGGTGCTTAAATGAACAGCTTTGTTACGAATAGTGCCAGCTCTAAAGCCAAGGTCATCATGATAGGCATGTTTTATCGGAATACTGTTTTGTTGGGTAAACTTTTCAATTAAATCCTTGGTTTGTATGGTTGAACCATCATCTGCAATAATAATTTCAAAGTTCTTGTCTTCTTGAGCGAATAGACTATTAATGCAGGCTTCCAGTGCTTCGGGCCAGTTATAAGTAGTCACGATAACTGAAATTAAAGACATTATTTATTAAGTTGCTTATTTTGCAACTCCCACAGTTTTAGGTATTTATAGTAAGCCCCTTCTGCATTGGCAATGGCAAGAATAAGGCCGGCTTGTCCGTCTAAAAAACCGAGCCTTATAATATAAGTACGGAAAAAAGTCCACAAACCGCGACTAATTGCTTTTGTTAAAGAGCTATTTTTACCTACAGAGTCTAAATCGTGAGCACTACCGCTAGAGTAGCGATTCATTTTTTCAATTACTGAATGGTAATCGTGAAAGCTATAGTGAATCATAGGTTCTTTTAAATGACCTACTGGCTTATCAGTGGAAAGGTTTGCATGGATCTTGTGTTCAGTAAAGCGAGCACTTTGTTTTTTAAATAAACGTCGTGTTCTGTCAGGCCACCAACCCGAATGTTGCATAAACTGAGTAACAAATAGAGAGCGACGAGGAACATCAAATACATCAAATTTATTATTAGATATAACCGTTCGGATTTCAGCAGCCAGCTCAGAAGTAATCCGCTCATCAGCATCAAGAGAGTATACCCAATCATAGCTTGTAGCATTAATGGCCCTATTTTGTTGGGGACCATAGCCGGGCCAGTCAGTCTCAATAACTTGAGCTGTAGTTTTCTGTGCAAGGCTAACGGTTGCATCAGTACTACCCGAATCTAAAACAATAACTTCATCAGCCCATGCTGCCGATTCTATGCAAGGGATAATATTATTTTCTTCATTTTTGGCAACAATAATGATACTAAGCATAATTTAAGAAGAGGTTGGGCGTAAAGAAACTGGGGCAAGCATTGCGCCAATAAATAAGCTAAGCAAGTGGCTTTCTAAAAAGGTTTTAAAAATACTATTAAACAGTCCAGCAAAAACCCAGGCAAATAAAATACTGGCGGCAATTGTACCAAATTTGTCAGTTATTATGCCTTGTCTTATCGCTATCACGATAAAGCCGAGAAAAGCTAGTAAACCAATAGCACCATTTTCAGTAATCACAAACAGAAATTGATTGTGAGGATCAGTGGTTGAGCTACTTCGCCAGTCAGTGTACTTATTAGCAATATGTTGTTTATAGACATAACCAAATGATCCTGTTCCGTACCCTAAAATAGGTTTTGTCTTGATCAATTCGATGGTGTTTTTAGCAAAAACTACGCGAACACCGATGGAGGTTAGTTCAGGGCTATTTTGATATGACTGTAATTCGTCAACTCCCTTTTTAATTCTGTTTTGTAAATTAGATGAACTAAATAAAGTGATGGTAAGAACAAAGGCTAGACCAAGTATAATATAAGGCGATTTTTTTCTACTAAACGATAGTAAGGCAGCAAGCAGAGCCCCAGTAAATAAAGAAAGGTATCCTGTTCGACTTTCACTGATATAAAGAATATTAATGGAGAATAACAGAGCTAAAATAGTGTATATTATTTTTGACTTATTTGAGGCTTGAGGTATTTGCGCGATACAACAAATAGTTGCAACAACAAAAGACATGCTCTGTACGGTATAGTTAGTCGCAATAATCCCTAGAAACCCTTTTCTGGATGGTATGGCCTCAAACCAGGCAAGATAGGATAACAATAATGCAAATGACATCCCACAAATGAAAATTGTAATAAATTGTTCTTTCCAGTACAGGGAGTTAAATATACTGAATAATATAAAAATATAAACGAGCTTTCGCCAGCTCCACAGGGTCGTTAAACTTTGATCTAAATTAACTACACTATAGAAACATCCTATGATCAAAATAAGTAAAAATAAAGCCAGTGCTTTTCCTACTATTTGAGATAGTGATAATTTAAAGAGGGATATTGCTTGTCCTGATGCAAGCCAGGATATGGCCATGACAATGCAGGTAATGCTCATGACAGCAGCTGAAAAGGGTCCGACAGTGGCACCACATATAGCACAATAACGGCTAGTATTCAGAAAGGTATCTGCGTTTAATTTATTTGAAACCATATTAAATCCTCGTATCTGTAGAAGCTAGAATTAAAAATGGTCCTAAAACCAAACCATCTAATTCGGCTGCCTGAAAAGCAATAATAGCTTCTTCAGCAGTTCGTACGATGGGCTCCTCGTGCATATTAAAACTAGTATTTATCACGCTGGGTACGCCTGTTATAGCGTTGTACTCTTTGATAATATCATAATACCCTGGGTTGTCTTCTCGACGAATTACTTGAGGGCGTGCTGTGTTGTCAATATGGACTGCTGCTGGAATGTTTTGTTTTGCGGTATCAGAAACATCGTAGGTCAAAGTCATAAATCGTGCTGCAATGTGTCCAGGCCGCCAGCCTGGAAAATACTCTGCTGCGTATTCTTCGAGGATAACTGGGGCGAAAGGCATAAACTCGGTTCGGGAAAATTTATTATTTAACCAAGTGTTAATACTGGGGTCATTGCAGGAGGCCATAACCGTTCTGTTACCTAACGCACGAGGCCCATACTCCATCTTACCTTCGGCACGAGCAATGACTTTACCAGCAGCTAGTAACTTGGCAACTGAAGTGGCAAGGTCTTCAGGCTCTTGGTAGGCAATGTTTAATTTATTAAGAGCGGCTAAGGCATTGTTGCGATTAATTTCGGTACCTAAATAAACCTGTTGATTGAATTGTGGTTGTAGGCCATTATTTAGACGGGAGTATACTTCAAAGGCCGCACCGGACCCTAACCCTCCATCACCCATATTCGGGTGGATAAAGATATTATCAATTTCAGTTAGAGCCAGGATAGCCTGGTTGAGTTTTACATTGGCAAAAACACCTCCTGCTAAGACCAGGTGTTTTACTTTTAGCCTTTCTGCTTGTTTCTTAACCCAGTCACAGACCAGTTTTTCGGTATAAGCCTGAATGCCTGCGGCAATGTCTTCATCCGATAAACCTTCGCACATCTCTCTGATGACGGACTGCCCAACTTCACCACCAAACTTTAATGAAACACGCGCTAATTTAGTATCAAAAAGTGTATCCCAATCAGTACTGTTGGTATGGGATAAAAGGCGTGATAAGAAAGGCTCAGGGTTACCAAAAGCGGCCAGCCCCAACACCTTTCCTTCGTGTCTGCTCGCTTTAAAACCCAAGTAAATAGTGACAGCCGAGTAAAGAAGCCCGATACTGTTAAGCTGATGTAAGTATTCAATATTGGATAACTTTCCGTTCTCACCCAACCAAAGAGAGCCCCATGAAAAATCACCTACACCATCTAAAGTAATAACTGCAACGCGCTGACTTGAGAAAGGTGATGAGTAATAGGCGGATGCCGCATGACCTAAGTGGTGTTCAACTGTTTGTACAGGTTTACTTGCCAAAATACCTAGAGGTTTTTTGCGGAAGTGAAGGACACGCCTAAAGCGTTCAAATTGCTTTTTCCAGAAAAAATCTTTAAAGAGAGTGTCATTTTTGGCGAGTTTTGCAATATGGCGATAATAACGGTTGGCAAAAGGTCTTTGCTGCCAGCGAGACAGGTTGGCCTTGGCAATAATATCAACATCCTCCTCCGTAAT
>CAYYNM010000096.1:8530-11366 GCA_964472945.1 uncultured Methylomarinum sp.
TCCGTAATGGCAGCATAAGGAAAGCTACCGTCATTTTTTTTTCTTGAAATTCGCTCCTGTTCAACTGATGCTACGATGACTCCATCAATCAAAATAGAGGCAGCAGAGTTGTGATGGCAGCCATCATTAATACCGAGGATTATCATAATAATTAGTTGTAAAAAATGTATGAATTAGAGTTGTTTAGGTGTGGTAATAGAATAAAAATTGCCAAGTATAGTGTATTTTGTACATACTCCTTATTTCCATATTTGGTAAATATATTTACGTTTAAGCTTTTCCCATGAAAATAATATTCCCTGTAGCCAAGGGGGAGGTGCGTCTTCAATACTGCTATCAAACAATCCTGCTTTGCTTCCTTGTTCAACCACTGGATCTTCAAGCCACAGCAACTGGATACCCAATTCTCGATCCATCATTTCAAACTGATTGTCTATGGGCTGGGATATTTTGTGTTCATTTATCCAGTCTAGTCTGAGTTGAGCGGTTGATGCGTCTATAATATAGGAGTCGGTAAAGCGACCCCTTGTACCAATATATAAATGCTGGCCTTTTACCCGTTTACTTTTAGGTGTGTAGAAATTTCCACCGCTACCTATAAAAATTACTTTAGCGGCTGGAAAGTTACTGCTTTCTCGTAGAGCACGAGATACACCTTGTTCGAAATCATTAGAAAATATCGCATCATCTTCAAGAACCAGGCTCATGCCCTCTTTATGTTTTGCAATGCGCTGCAGGGTCATAACGTGTTTGATTGCACAGGACATTTGAGCTGGAGATAACTGGTTTTCGGCAAAAAACTGCTCAATTATTTCTGTAGTTAGCTCGTCTTTGTCCCAATCAAGAATAAACTCCGCAGTAAGGTTTAAAGCTGAGAGTTGTGACTCAATAAATTGTCTTCGTTCTGTAAAATTTTTTACGTTGATGACGTAAATAGCAACAAGATCTGTTGTCATGAGTTTTTTTAAAAGTGAATGGGTTATGATAGGTGAGCAAATAAATAAAGGCAAGTCCCTGCTGCTAGGGTGACGATAAAATTTGATCAATAATTCGAGTGACTTTCGATGCGGCCAAGTTATCTAGGCACTTGCTGCGGCTATTTCTGTGTTGCTCGCAACCCTCCAATCGACATGGCACACAGTCCCCTTCTCCCTGAATCAAATAGACATTATTTACCTGCTGGTTGCCTTTTTGTGAAAAAGGGTTGAGATCGCTGTCATAATTGCTCGGCCATGGAGCCCACTTGGTCGGGTTGGAGGGACCGAATAGGGCAATTGTTGGTGTGCCAGTAGCGGAAGCAAGGTGTGTTGTGCCAGTATCAGGTCCTATGTAGAGCGTTGCTTGACGGATTAGGCGGCTAAGTTGACCCAGGCTGGTTTTTCCTGCTAGATTGATGACTTTATTAGGAACTTGTTTGTGGATATTATTAACATAAACAATCTCACCGTTATCAGGGCCTCCCGTCAAGACTACATTAATATTAAGGCTGAGCAGATAGTGGATAACTTGTTTCCAGCCATCACTGCTCCAACGTTTATATGTCCATAAAGGATAGAGGTGAAGTATGGCATATTTGTTAAATGGCAGAGGGGGAGATAGCTCTTTTTCGGCGGTTGCGGTTAAGGGAAATACTTTTGGTTTATTAATAACATCCATCAATTTCAAAAACTGCAAAACAGTATGTGTATGAATATCATCAAATTCGGTCCAGCCAGCTACAAAGTAGCGCTTCCACCACGCCTTACTTTGTCTGTCAGGTACTAAGGATATACGAGTGTGGGAAGCTAAGTATGCGTACAAAAATGGGCGGTCACCGGTTTGGGTGATAACCGCAAGGTCATACCGTCTGAAAATTTGTTTAGTTAACTGGATAGACTCAGTTAGCTTTGGTTTGTTACTAATGCTTATAATATTCGCTATATCAGGGTTACCTGCCAAAATGGGGGCTGTTCTGTTGAAAACTAATACATCAATTTGTGATTTTGGGTAGGCTTGCTGTAGCGAGCTGATTAGTGGGGTGCAGAGTAAAACATCGCCCAAGTGCCTCATTGCAATAATTAAAATTCGATTGGGGGTGTGGGATAGGTTGATGTGCTTGTTCATGCGAGTGATGGTGCAGAAGTAAAAATATACGAATTTGTAATCATACACTATAGCATAGAGAGGGTGGATGAACAGTGCTTTTGCTTGTATTCTTGAATGCAATAGCAGTGTCTAGTGCAACAACCCGTAAATCCGTGCATAAGTTTCATACCACCATAACCTTTACCTTGATAAGTCCATTTAAAGGGTTTAGCCATGGTTTCATTGAAATAACCAATGAACTCCAAAATCTTACTGTTTAATTCTTCTTTACTCTTAAAGCAACCTTTGTAATTACTTTTTTTGCCAACATGCCAAACCATACTTCGATTTGATTCATCCATCCATGACGCATGTTTTGGGGTGTAGTGGAATACGATCTTCTTATCGGGATCACTCAGAAAGTCCTCTCTTGTTTGCATAGACTTTAATACTCCCTCTTTCCCTTTAACACCTAACTCTCCAGCAATACCGTAATAACTTTTTACATACCGAACCAGAGATTTTGAATGGAGATTAATTGTTAGGGGCAAGAGCTGTGTTTGGATATTTCACGTTATACTGCCGTAAGCTCACATTATATTGCCATTGTGGGTGTATGTGTAATATGGCATATAGTTTTGGTAATTTGTATTTTTTAGAGAGTAATAGTTTATGTTCCAGTTTTTAATTGTTGCTTTTGTAAAGTGCTGAAAAACGGGGGGATAGAGAGTATCCTTTTCTACAGATGCTAGATTTATGGGGTAATGATCAA
>CAYYNM010000097.1:0-11362 GCA_964472945.1 uncultured Methylomarinum sp.
ATTGGCTATTTTGAAACGCTGGAAAAAGGATAATTCGTGGGGATACCTCAGACTCCGACCCCTTATTACTTTATTACTTTTGGTGGAATTTAAGCACGATTGCCCTGCTTGTTACCACAATTCCACCCAACTTATTACAAGAGTCTCTGGAGCTATTTCCTTTCTACCTCTTTAGCTTTATCATCAAAACCCAAGTGCTTTAAAATTGTTGTATAAGTATTTTTTACTTCATCTGAATTCGGCTCCATATAATAGGCTTTTTCAGCTAATGGGAGAGCCTCTTTATCCTTATTCTGTTGGCTCAATAACCAGGCTAAATCATTTAATGCAATATAATGATCAGGGTTTTTAGCAAGCACTTCTCTGTATTGGTATTCTGCACTATCCAGGTTCTTGGCTGACAGATAAATACCGGCTAAAAGCATTCTTGCCGTTGTACTCTGGCTTGTTTTTATCTCTTTCTTCAACAACTTTATTGCCACAGGCTTTTGTTTACTGATCATTAGGCTTTGCACCAATGTCACCAATAAATTATTATTATTACCTTTTTTATAGGCTGATAGATAATACTTGGCAGCACCATCCAAATCATTCTTACTTGCTAAAAAATCAGCCATTAAAATATCAGCAATATTTGAGTCAGGGAATTGCTCTCTAGCTTTTACAATAACAACGTTTGCTTCACTATAAAGTCTGTTTTTTATAAGAAAACGTGAATAGCTAATGTAGACTTCTGGAATATTTTTATTTAAAGAAATAACTTTTTCGTATAGTTTTACCACTTTCAAAGTGTTTTTAGTATTTTTACTAAGTAAAACGATTAACTTAACACGAGAATCAATATCTTTATCATTTTTAACAATTCTAGCTACCAACAAAGCCTCAGCCTCAGCTTGTTTATTATTCATAACCAGTGTATCTAGATATAAATTCAACACCCTAATATTATTCGGATAATCATCAAAAAGAGACTGGCTTAGGTGTAACGCTTCTTCCAGTGAGTTATTGCCAACATATTGCTTTACCAATTCGTTTGCAAGGTTAACTCTGTCACTAGGCGAATTTTTAAAATTTTCATAGCCCTGCAATAAAATTACTACCGCCTGCTCATAATTTTTCTGAACAGCATATAAACCCGCTAAATTCATATATACAGTTGTATTCTGTACTCTCAACCCTAACAATTGCTTATAATACTTCTCAGCTAGGGAATATTTTTTTTGTTTAATAGCAATTTCAGCCAATGAATAATAAGCTAATTTATAATTTTTATTTTTCTCAACAACCTGTCGTAAAAGGCTGTTTGCCTCAACTAAATAGTTTTTTATAATAAGTAGTTTTGCTTTTAAATAAAGGGTTTCTAAATCATTTTTATCTATTTTTTCAGCACCTTCTAACCACTTTGCTGCTTGTTTATAATCTTGTTCCAATATCGATATTTTAACCAACCCTTTATAAGAGGCACTATTTCTATTTTGCTCCAATGCTATCAAGAAACTTGATTTTGCTTTTTCAAGAAAAATTAGAGCTGTTTTTTTATCATTCTTTTTTAAAGACTTTACAACTTCGGCAAGGTTGTAGAATCCAATTTGATTAGCATCTGTTAAAAAATTATTTATCCAGCCTTCTTCTTCAAAATAGTTATTCTCTTCTAATGTTCCAGTCTCACCAATCAGTGCAGCAGAAATATTTTGTACCGAAAAAAAACTTAAAATGCTTATATATACTATCGAATAAATTATTTTACCCATTGACCTTTCCTTTTAAATTTAAAGTATAGAGCATAAATACACTAACTATATTAAAGAGTGACTATACCCAGTCTATCATTGAAAACGATAAAAATTAAGCACCTTAAAAGCTATTCCATACTTTTTAATAGTTCTTATAACAATTAATCAACTCCCCCACCCTTCTTTACCGTCAGAATATTTTACACTTCCCTCACAAGCAGCAATACAGCAAAATAAAAAATACACATAACATACTGATAGTTAATAAATAAAAAAATAAAAAATAACTTTGGCATCATTAATGCTTTATTTAAATTGTATTCAGTTACTATCAAACCTTATATTAGGAATTTTATTATGAACATTAAAAAACAACTTATAGCCTCGGCTATCGCACTTAGTTTATCATCAGGTGCCACTTATGCGGGATCATTTGCAGAATCAGTGGTTCAAGTAAGTAACCTTAAATTTTCGCAAGGCGGAACAATACTTACTAAAACAGACTTTAGTCTTAATAACTTTACCAGCAGTGCCGATAGCTCTGCTCTGCTAAATGGTATTTCAGCATCTGCTAGCTCCCCTGCAACCGCAAGATTTGATAGTGACCTATACTCAAATGCTACCAGCTCTGCAGCTGCACCTACTGACAATTCTTTTACTATTAACACCGGCTCACCAACAGCCAACTATGCAGCGGGTGATCAGTTAGAATCAGGCTCTCCAGTAGCTGGATTTTACAAAAGCTCGGTTACTGGACTAGTTGTCCCAAGTACAGATCCAGCTGCCGTGCTTGTTTCAACAGGTGCTAATTTAAGCAATGCTTCATATGTGAGCCTTAGCAGTGCAGGTAATGGTAGTTCATCAAGTAACAATGGCTTGGAATCTAAATTTAAATTTAGTGGTATTAGTGGCATAATCGACCTTACCTTTGGAATTACCGCCTATTTAGAGACATTCCTTGACCCAGGTGATTTAGCTCCTTCTACTGCTAGTGCTGCTTTAAGTGTAATCTTTTCTCTAGTGGAAGTCGGTAGCTTTGGTGGATCAGAGTTAATTCAAAACAACGGGACTAGCACTGGTGGACTTACCGGTTTAGGTTCACTGTTCTCTAAAACTGGAGCTGCTAATGCGCCAGGTGCTGGGTTCGGAGGTGTTTTTGGTCTCGCACCGGGTGTCGCTTTTAATGATAATTTCACTCTTCACACTAGCTTTTTAGATCCAACTAAAACATACCAACTAAGTTCTCGTATTTCAACTCAGGCTGATGCGGCAGCTATACCAGAGCCAAGTGTAATTGCTCTATTAGGCTTAGGTTTAATTGGTTTCGGCGTTACACGCAAGAAGACTGTCAGATAATTTTACAGTTCTAAAGTTGCAGAAAAGAGGCTATACTCATATTGTATAGCCTTTTTTTTTGGAGTTTCAAAATGCCTAGTCCAACAGTAATAAAAACACTTTTGCACGAATTGATCAGTACGCGATCAGCAGAGCGAAAAAATGAACCAGACTTGGTTATGGATGACCCCAAAAAGGTATCTGCTTACACCAGAGCAGGGCGTGAAGATGGGGTTATGCAACCCGTCTATCTATATCATTGCGCTCAAATTTGTGAAATTATAAAACCCGGTGATACTGTGGTTGATTTGGGCTGCGGCCCTGCCACTCAACTCTGTATGGTTGCCCGTTTAAACCCTGATATTAATTTTATTGGTGTTGATTTATCAAATGAAATGCTAGAAAGAGCCAAAGCGCATGTAGAAGAATCCAACCTTACTAACGTTGAGTTTCGCCAAGAAGATATTACTGAACTTAGCTCATTTTCTAATAACAGTGTCGATGCCTTTATGAGCACAGTTGTTTTACATCACTTACCTGATGTAAATGCCTTAGAAAATACATTTTCACAAATTAAACGTATTTTAAAACCCCAAGGCGGCCTATATCTTGTTGACTTTGGTCACTTGAAAACAGAAAAAGCAATCAATAATTTTGCTTATCAATATGCAGACCGTCAAGCCGAACTGTTTACACTTGATTATTTGTATTCCTTACAAGCTGCCTTCTGGCCCGAAGATTTTTATCATTGCTATAAAACGCATTTAGCAGAATTTGGAAGCTTTTATAAAACTTTTATTGTGCCTTATATGATGGTTGTAAAATCACCTGCTAAACGACAATTAGATAACAATTTAAAGTCTCAATTAAGTAAACTTCGTCAGTCCATGCCAAATCACCACAAAACAGACATCAAGGACCTTATTAGTTTTTTTAGGTTTGGTGGATTAAAATGCAACTATTTGAAATAATATGAGCAAACACTAAGCCACCAGTTCCTGGTGGCAAAAGCTCAAGAAAGAAAAAATAAGTTATCTAAGTATCTAGAAAGCATCAGTAAGGGGTCAGTGCAGTAAGGGGTCAGAGTTATTAAAAAACTCTTTTCCTTAACGTCCTTATCCTTTTATCCAGTTGCTTATCAACACCCAATCGAAACCCCATAATCAAAGTCTCACTCTCACTCAATTCAAACAACTCAGGCAATGTTTCCGCTACCCGTTGCACTTGTTTTTGATGCTTATCTGAAAAACCCTGCAAATTATTTTTCTTCAAGCGATTAATAAGTAATGTTAGTCCAATAATTGGTTGCAATGCAAAACCTTGCTTTGTTGCTTCCAACCATAACCGCTGAACTGCCCGACCACCTTCAACAAAAGCCTGCTTATCATTACCTTGTATGCTTACCATCCCCAGTATAGAAGAATTTTTACACCCCCACCAACATTTCAAACCGATTATTCTGGATAAACCTAGCCTATTGGCTATTTTTACATACCACCAAAACCGCATTAATGGAAAAGATAGCTTTTCAATAAAACTTAAGCCTAGTACTCCCACGGGCATACCATCTCTGGTTTCTTCAATTTGTTTTTTATTCCAGCGTATTTTATCAAACAAAAAATGATGTATATCTTTGCATTCAAAAACAATCCGATCATTGACCATTAATTCTTTTGCTAGCTTATTTACTTTATCTTTTTCCGTTACTAGACTTATTTTTGCAGTGTCTATATTTTTTACACTGTCTTTAAGTGATTGTAATAATTTAATATCTACTTCAGTACGCTGATATTGAAAGCGATTCGTACTGCGTTTAAAAATGGCTGGGTATAAGTCGTTTTGTTGCAATTCTGAAGCTGATAAAGTAATTTTTGCCACATAATTATCATTTCCATGCTCTGGAAATAGCTGATAATCCATTTGACAACCCAGGTGTTGAGCGGCAATCGATATATTTTCAATCAGGGCACCGTGTGCAATATATGATGCGGACTGCTGATAATTGTAATACGAATTATCTTTTTCTGGCAGGTTATACAGCTTTATTATTGTAAAATTATCTGACACATGGAATTTCCAGGGCTGAACATTATCACCAGAGGGGGCTTGCACAGCAGCTTCTAATATTTTATTTATTATTATTTTATTCATTTAGCATACCTTAATTTACCTTAAACAAAGGTCAAGTACGATTAGAAAACTTTACTCCAACGCCGATAGAAATAAGTTACTTATTAGGGTTATGATTTTTTCACAAGTTAAGCATTGAGATATAGGTTTTCTCCATCTCTTTCTAAAAAACCTAAGGAAAGGGTATTATTACATAGTCGTTGTATTAGCTAATCATTTATCCACCCATTAAAAGAAAGTTTAGAGTTTAGGGGGCAAGGTTATTTTAGGAGTCAAGGCCCTTATTTATTAATACTCTTTCGCTTTAAACCCACTAGGCACATCTAGCGAAAAGATGTCTTCCCGGATATTTGCCGTATAAAAACCAAGCGACAATATTCTTTCTTTTAATTCAGTCGTCATATCTACAGCCGCAAGTATACCAAACAGTTTCTTTTCTTTATGTTCAGGAAAGAAACGCCTAAAGTTTTTCATAATTGTTTGTAGTTGAGTAATTCCCTCCTCTCGGAGGTGGCTTTTGACTTCAACGACATACACTTCATTGATTGTACTGTTCGCATAAGCCAAAACATCAATTTCCATATCTCTGCCCTCTTTGTGTATTCTGACACTGGGGCTTATAATTTCCATTTTAAACTGTTCTTGCAGTATTTTCTGCATTGATGGCAAGGCTAAACCTTCGGTAAAGCTGCCAAACTTACGTCCTAGCCCACCTATTTGCTTACCTAACTCTTTTAATTGTTTGCCTGTTGCTTTAATTTGTTTGTCTGTGGCTTTAATTTGCTTGTCTGTTTCTTTCTGAGAAACAGCAAGGCTATAAACTAATTCCCTCAAATCACCCTCTTTCATAAATTTTCACCTACCGGTTTTTTACTATAAGACCGGAGCTATTTAAACCTTTCTAGTCTTTCATATCAGTGTCAATATTGATTTAATCACTGCTCATTAGTTTTTATCTAAAATCATTTTACAAGCTATTTTATAAGCTATTTTTTGAATAGGGTTATTATTTCCACCCGGTCGCCATGTCTTTTTAAATTTATTCCTAAAGGCATCAAACTGATAGCCCCACGGTGCACACTGTACTTTTCCCCGTTTAAGTAATATTTTTAACGCTTCTGTTGCCGTTGCTCCAGCGCAAAGCTCACAAGCCATAGGTGTTGACGGCCCTTTTTTATCGATAAAATTAACTCTACTCTTATCGACTAAATAAGGTTGATGTAAAAAAGAGGGCGATAAGCCCACTAAGAAGCGGATTTGTTGCTCCATAGGCTCATACCCCTGCAACCTAAAGTATTGTTCAAAACTCATTTTACCTGGCAAAAAAGTAATCAGCGCGGTCCCCATACCGAGCGGAGCAGCGGTAATACAGGGAATTCCTAACTCATAACATCGCGCAAACACTTTTTGTCTTATATCTAAAACAAAAAAATCCAAACCATCAATATAAAGATCAATACCTTTCAAAAATTCATCTAAATTTTCTTCATTGATACCTTTTTCAAACCGTTTTATATCAAGTTCTGGATTAATATTATGCGCTAATTTATCCATTGTTAGTGCTTTTTCTTTATTAATATGAGGGACTGTTGCTCCTGCTTGGCGATTAAAATTTGCCAGTTCAAACTTGTCAAAATCGGCTATATTAAAATTCCCGATACCCAGTCGAGTTAAAGTTAGCAAATGGCTACCTCCAACCCCTCCCATACCAGCAATTGCTATTCTTTTACTTTTTAATATTAATTGTTCTGATTCTGTAATCCAACCTATATTTCTGGAAAATGCTTCTTGGTAATTAAATGTTAAATTTTCTGACATTTTTATGTCCTTAAATATATGTAGGGAATACAGCACATCAAATTATACTTCACGCAACCACAACTGCGTGAAGTATAATAAACTACAAGTTATTGAGAGATTTTTCTTTGATTTTTTTAATATAGTCAACTTCAATCTGCTTATAAACCCAGTTGTACATGTCTTTTATATCTGGCTGTATATTATCCATCGCTGATTGAGGCGTCACAAAATAAGGTGCTCTTATTCCATGATAATCCATATCACTACCCACTCTTCCAAATTCTATCCCTGTTCGTTTAAGCAATCGAGGCAGAAAAGGCTCCATCATGGCAAAAACATTAGTTTTATGTGTAATATAGGTTAATGCACCACCCGCTAAAAATGCCGACAATGCAATAAGTGAAAATGTTCTTTGCTCTTGTTTGGTGCAGTCAATACTTTCAATCCCACCAAACCGTGTTGCTGTTTCACCGGGTCGCCTTCTAAAGGCCCCATCCACTGCCAACCGAGAGATTTCACATACCGAATCCCTATCAATATTCAATTTTTCTATTTTTTCAATATCCAGGCTGTCTTTACAGAACTTCTCCAAAGGTAGCAACCCATTTTCATGGTCTTTATTTGTAGGGACCAATCGAACACAGCCAGCTGCCCTGCCTGTTGCTTTATGAATAATTAGACAATGTAAAGATTGTTCATCAAACTCATCTGATTCCATTTTATCAGGAAACAAATCTGTTGCTTCATAATTAAATTCTTCACAATAAACACGATACCTAACACCATAAGCCAACTTTAACTGCTTTTCAGTAGTAACAAGCTCAACCCTAAAATAGCGCACAAAATCATCAATTAATGTTGCCGGCTTTTCTTTCATAAAATAATTAAATACTTGTAAAAAATTAGATTTCTACATCACATACTCTAAATCCCATTATCCATTGTACGTATAACGTAGGATTATAAGTTTTATATGCTTTTGGATAATCATATAAAACTTCATAACTATACCTGATTATGCATAAGTCTCAGCCAATACTTAATCTACAAAAATCTTGCTTTTAGCCCTCCAGAGGGAGTGGCTTAGGTGAGGGGGGTATAAAATCATTCTTTATCTTTTTGTAATCACAAAAGAGATTGATTTTAATTCTCCCCACCCAACCCTCCCCAGCAAGGGAGGGCTAAGAGAAAAAGCCGTATTCCTTCTGAATTTAGCTGAGACTTATGGGTAATCAGGTAACTATATACAAACCACAGCTTGATTAAAAATAAAGATTAAAACTTTGTAGAGTGGAGTTTAGCCCACTATTGAGGCCGCGTTTGTATCGACTATTTCAGACTGAAGTCCGCTCTACAATCATAAGCTGTGATTTGTTAAAAACCATGTAAAAAAACAGTTACCACAAATAATAAAAATATTTTTAGGTCTATATAGGATTCTAGATGATAAGTTGTTTTTTACAAGAAATAAAACAATCTCCATTTTAAGTTAGAACCGATTATTCAATCTGTGGAGTTGTAAATATAGAGAAAATCAAGCAAAAGATAGTTGATTATTTTTCTTAAAAGCACCCACAAATGAATATGTAAGTACCAATAGCGCAGAAATAGTAGAATTATTGTGGTTTAAAAATAGCTCTATTTTTAAACCACATACAATAAGTGGTTGCGAATTTCGTTATACCTAAGCAGCAATAGCTTCAAGCTCTGAATATAAGCTGTACCCTTTGCTACACTTATTTTCCCACACATTACTTGTATAAACTTCGTGAGTATTCATTTTAAAAGGAAACCTCTCTCCATTATGCTGGCAAGAGCTTCCAATATTTATTAAATTTAGCCCAGATCTTTTTAACACACGCGCTAAAGCTTTTGTTGTCATAAAGTAGCTACTATTTATTCTATTTTTATACCCATATTTAACCGCTGCATAAAACAATCCCCAAATAATCAACCGATTTAACTTAAGTTCAGAAAGTTGGGACATTTCCTCTTCCCCAATAGGAGGGTTCCCCCTTCTCACCTCTTTAATTAAGCACAAACGAGAAATTTCTACCATTTTAAACAGATCATTATTGCTAATCTTTTCATTAAGCCTACAAAAACGTTCCATCGGTAACAACTCATCCTGCTTCTTAATTAAACGCATTGCTCCCACCCACTGCCCTGTCACGTTATTACGCACAATAAAATGTATTGATTTGGCATCGTCATCATCGAACTCCATTTGCTGAGGAAAATCTTTCTCATTCTCAAAACCCATTTCCTCACAATAAACTTGATAACGGATATTGTAATGAATATTTTTACTCTCTTGGGTATTGGCTAAATAAACTTCAAAATGATTATCAAACATAAAAAACTCAATTGGTTAATGGTGACTTTAACAAGATTTAAAAAACAGAAATATTATTTTTCATCTAATAGGGAGCTTTTTGAACAAAGATACCTATGTCATTACTCTAATATTTCACACAACCGAAAATATAGCAATTAATACGCCAAAGTATATAAGCAATTGATAGCACTACTTTATCCAGTATATTACCCTCTAAACAAATCAATTTTTTATTCTTTAAATGTAGTATCGTATAAATTCTGTCCCTATATCACGACACTTATAGAAATAGTTAACAAATTAGCAACCAACCTAAAGTACAAGAATTTTCTGTTCTAAAAATTATATAGTTTAGCCTTTACTATTCGGTCTCCTCACTTCTTTTCTCAAAATATTTTTGTCGTTTTTAACCGACAAATAAATTAAGGGAGTTCTTATCTTGCTTATCAAGTAGGCAAGCTATCCCCTTGAAAATATTTTTCCGATCGCATTTCAACCAATCTTGACAGGGTTCGTTTAAAGTCAAAATCTTTATCTTTAAAGTCTACATATTCAAACGGTTGCCTTAAAGTACAAATAAGTTTTACTTTCTTTTCATACAAGCTATCAATTAATGTTACAAACCGTCTTACTTGATCTCTAATCTCTAGTGTTAAAACTGGAATGTTAGCTATTAACACCGCATTAAACTCGCCTGCAACGGCTAAATAATCGGCAGGACCTAGCTCTCTACTGCAAAGTTCATCAAATGTTGAGTATAAAATATCGCCATGTACTTTAGAAAATTCAAGTGCTCTTTTTTTACCCATAAAGTCTTTGGTTCAACCGCTCCATTATTGGTTAATTCATTAAACCGTTGCTGTAAAAATGTATCACTATCCTCTCTGTCCCCTACATAAAATAGTGTTTCCATTGATTTAAAATACAATAGCCGGTAGTCTTCTTTTGCTACTAGCTCTATCACTTCCGCTGATTGCTTTAATAATGCTATAAAGGGTGAAAAAAGTGCTCTTTGTAAGCCATTTTTATACAAATCATTTGGGTGCTGATTTGATGTGGCGACAAAAATAACGCCTTATTTGATTAATTGAGTAAATAATCTTGATATTAACATGGTATCTGCAATATCTGTTACTTGAAACTCATCAAACCTCTTGAAGAAATATTATATGCTCCGAGTGCTTGTATTAACCAGGCGATAACAGCGCTGGTGAACTCAATCTCACGTTATTATCACAAAGAAAGAAAAGGGCGGCATTATCCGAGGGAATCAAAACAGCCTACACCGAAATGGAATACATGGAGAAGTACCGCCTGACTTTTAATCATTATTTTTGGGCTGAAGGACCGGTTTGCCCGTCTTCTTAACCGAATATGGCTGAGCCTTAAACGAATGACATTGTCCCTACAGTGGGTCGTTCGGGTCTCGCCTCCCCACCTTCTCGGCTAAATCAGTCATCGGTACTAAGTACCCACGTAAAATTAATTTAACAAAAACAACTGTCATTCCTGCGTGCTCTTAGCAGGAATCCATCTGACCTACACAGTAGATTCCCGATAAGAACACTCGGGAATGACGAAAATAAATTGTTAAGTTAATTATGCCTGTCTACTTATGATCCACTAAGACTACCGTTTCGTCATCTCGGGTTGCTTCGCTTCCGCTCGAGTCCCGATACCTTGCTAGGAGGCTGTCCGAGAATAGAAAACGTCGCGAGGGAAATCCATTTTGAGTCAGTTTTTTCGTTCATTTGAATATAATAGTTTACGCGTGTAACGAAAATGATCGAGGAAACTGGCCAAAATGGACTTTTCCGTAGTAGGTTTTCTATTCTCGGACAGCCTCCTAGAGTGTAAGGAAACGACCAGCAAAAATAAAGCAGAAAAAAGAGGTGAGGAAAGGCAATGTACTTTCACTCACCTCACGGATCTAGCGGTTAATGCTAAAAACATCGTACTCACAAGTCGAACGGGCCGGTTGCGATGGAAGATTGAAAATGAAGGGTTCAATACCTTGAAAAATGGA
>CAYYNM010000098.1:0-11275 GCA_964472945.1 uncultured Methylomarinum sp.
TTTTGAGAGCTAAGCCTCCGTGTTCTCTGTGGTTATTTTGAATATTTTTTTATATCTCTTTTTGTTAAAACAATTTTGATCCCCTTCTTAAGCTAAGGCAACTAGCAATAAATAACCTAGCTGGTCTTTTTGTCCGCCTTCAGTGTTGCAATTTGGGTGGGTGATTTATTGTAGCTATCTAATAAATTTGTTTTTCAATTTTCCTGGTCCATTCAAGAAAAGGCTTTTCTGCATTTTCTATACTTAAATGATGCATTGGAATGTATCGTTTGTGTGAATCCAATTTTATTTCATCATAAATAAAACTATCATCAAATCCTGCTTTAGCTGCATCTTGGCGATTACAAGCAAAATACACTTTTTTAAGTCTGGCCCAGTAAATAGCACCTAAACACATAGGGCAAGGTTCGCAACTGGTATAAAGCGTGCAATTTTTTAATTGAAAATCATCCAATATTATACAAGCCTGGCGTATAGCCATGATCTCAGCATGTGCTGTGGGATCTTTGTTGATAGTGACGCAGTTCCCGCTGGCTGCAATGATTTGCTGGTCTTTTACAATAAGTGCACCATAAGGGCCGCCCTGTTGATTGATTACATTTTGATTGGCTAAATCTACAGCTTGTTGTAAGTATTGTTTATGCATTATTTTCTGATCTATATGGATTAAAAAACCAGCTAATAAGATAATATAACAGATAAACGATGTGTTTTTAGTTGATGTTGAATCCTATGCTATCATCTTGAAATAGTTTCTTATTATAAAAATTAATTTACGCTAAAAATATGCAAGATACAAAACCTCAAACAATCTACTTAAAAGACTATACGGTTCCTGAGTTCTTAATTGAAAGTGTAGAACTGACTGTTATTTTAGATGAGTCAAAAACTCGCGTTGTTTCAAAACTTACGCTGCAAAAAAACCCAAACAGTAAAGTAGAGTGTGCAACTTTAGTTTTACAGGGTGAAAACCTGGAATTGCTAAGTGTCGCGATCAATGGTATCGCATTAGCGGAAACACAATATCAGCAAGATGCAGAATCTTTAACAATAAAGAGTGTGCCACAAGACTCAGTCTTTATACTAGCGATAGAAAATACCATTAACCCTAAAACTAATACCTCACTTGAAGGTTTATACCTTTCTAAGACTATGCTTTGCACGCAATGTGAAGCAGAAGGTTTTAGAAAAATAACCTATTTTCTAGATCGTCCTGATGTCATGACGCTGTTTAAAACAACATTGATTGGAGATAAAGATAAGTACCCTATTTTATTATCAAATGGTAATAAAGTGGCAGAAGGTGTGTTACAAAATAATCGACATTGGGTCACTTGGGAAGACCCTTTTAAAAAACCTTGTTATCTATTTGCCTTGGTTGCTGGGCAGCTGGAATGTATTCAAGACACATTTACCACGATAACCGGGCGTAAAATTAAGTTGCAAATCTTTGTTGAATCGCATGATATAGATAAGTGTAACCATGCTATGCAATCCCTTAAGAATGCAATGCAATGGGATGAGCAGGCTTATGGACGTGAGTATGATCTAGATTTATATATGATTGTTGCTGTTAGCCATTTTAATATGGGGGCAATGGAAAACAAGGGGCTTAATGTTTTTAATACAAAATTTGTGTTGGCAAGGCCTGATACAGCAACAGATACGGATTATGAACATATTGAAGGCGTTATTGGGCATGAGTACTTTCATAATTGGACGGGCAATAGAATTACCTGCCGAGATTGGTTTCAATTAAGTTTAAAAGAAGGGTTCACTGTTTTTCGAGATCAGCAATTTACCGGTGACCAAAGCTCTCAAGCCGTTAAAAGAATTGAAGATGTTAAATTATTGAGAGTTAGACAGTTTGCTGAAGATGCCGGGCCTTTATCACACCCTATTCGACCAGAGGCTTATATAGAAATTAATAACTTTTATACCTTAACGGTGTATGAAAAAGGTGCGGAAGTGGTCCGTATGATCCATACCTTACTGGGTGAAGATAAGTTTAGAAAAGGCAGTGATTTATATTTTTTGCGCCATGATGGTCAAGCAGTCACCTGTGAAGATTTTGTTAATGCGATGGAGACTGCTGCAGGTATTGATTTAAGTTTATTTAGGCGTTGGTATTCGCAAGCAGGAACCCCTGTTTTGGAAGCAACAGAAGAGTATAGTGAGCAAGATAAAACACTCACACTCACTTTAAAGCAAAGTTGTGCAGCAACCGCGGGACAAGAGGCTAAAAAATCATTACATATCCCTGTTAAATTAGGCCTGCTAGCGAGTGATGGTTCTATAGCAAAAGTTTGTATGGATGGTCTTGAGACAGATGAAGTTGTTTTGGAGTTACTTCAGGAACAGCAGGACTTTGTGTTTGAGCAATTAGATAGCAAACCAGTCGTTTCATTATTGCGAGGATTTTCTGCTCCAGTGCGGCTAATCAAGCAACAAAGTTTAGATGAGTTGGCTTTTTTATTAAGCCATGATAGTGATACTTTTAATCGCTGGGATGCTGGGCAAAAAATGTGTAGCCAAATTATTTTTGGCTTAATTGCAGATATTCAACAAGGCCAAAAGCTACAACTTAACCCTTTATTAGTTGAGGCTTATGCCAGTGTTATACGGCAACCCTGGGAAGATTTATCGTATTTTTCATTATTACTAGGTTTGCCGGCAGAAAATTATTTGGCTGGGCAAATGGATGTGGTTGATGTCGATGCTATTCATCAAGCTAGAGAATTTGTTAAGAAAGGTTTAGCTGAGAAGTTAAAAGACCAGTTTGCTGACTTATATCAGCGTTACCATAAAGATGAATCAGGACAGTTTGACGCAGGTGCCATAGGCAGGAGGCGTATTAAAAATGTATGTTTATCTTATTTGACCGCACTAGAAACGGCAGAGAGTTATCAGTGCGTTGAGCAGCAATTTGCTTCTGCAAACAATATGACAGATCAAATGGCTGCATTATCTGCCATTGTTGAAAGTAAATCCCCTGCCAAGCCTAAATGCCTGGAATGTTTTTATCAGCAATGGAAAGGTGAAGCATTAGTAATTGATAAATGGTTTACTTTACAGGCTAGTAGTAGTGCAGAAGACACTTTTTCTACCGTACAAGCATTAATGAAACATCCTGCTTTTGAATTAACCAATCCCAACAGGGTTCGTTCATTAATTGGTGCCTTTAGTCAGGCTAATCCATTACACTTTAATGCGGCAAATGGACAAGGGTACCGGTTTTTAGCCGATCAAGTCATTGCACTAAATAGCATTAACCCTCAAGTTGCATCCAGAATGGTTGCCGCTTTAACGCAATGGAAACGGTTTGATAAAAACAGGCAAGCATTAATTAAAAAGGAATTAGAGCGGATTGTAAATACTGATGGTATTTCAAAGGATGTTTTTGAAGTTGCCAGTAAAAGCCTGCTTTGAATTTACGAAAATTAATTTGGAATGCCCATTGCTTAACGGATAAACAGCGGATTGAATGGTATCCAGCCTTTTGGTTAATCAGACCCAAAGTGCTGGAATTATCCCCCTGTTGGCGAGAACTTAAAATTTTATTACCTCACAGCTGGGTAGCGACCAATACAGGTGGAAGTATGTTTGGAGGGTTTCAAGCCTGCCTTGCTGACCCGATAGCGGCTATGGTTTGTATCAAAGTTTTCCCTGGTTATTCGGTATGGACTCGATCATTACACCTTGATTTTAAATATGAAGGACTTACTGATTTAGAGTTGCGTTTTACCATGACCCCAGAGCAAGAAGCTCTAATTCGACAAGAGTTAAAGCAAAAGGGACAGAGTACTCCAACTTTTGAGTATGCTTATTATTTAGCGGATGGATCTTTATGTACAAAAATTACAGCAGGTATTGCAATTAGAAAGAAAGGATATAAAGCAAAAAGCAAGAGTTGAGTGTTAAAATACTGCTTATATCGTGTTAGGGGTGAGGAAGAAACAATATCCTCATAGAATACAGTGGGTTATGCTTAAAGCCAGCAAAACCAACAAAATATAACAATTTTTATAGAGAGAGGAATTTATGCGTAACTGGAAACTGTTACCTGCTTTGGCTGCAGCAACCCTTGTTATTGCCATTATTTTATATGTTGCTTTCTATTTTCTATTCTTAGATTTATTAGTAGATTTATGGTGGTTTAGGTCATTAGAACTAGAAGGGTATTACTGGTTAAGGTTACTTTATAGATTTATTTTATCAGGTGGCGTGACCCTTGTATTTTTTGCCATTTTCTATTTTCACTTTTGGATAGCTTCGCGTTATTTAGGTCTGAATCCACCCGACGAAGTATTGTTGGATGTCGATAAACGGCAACAGTTTCAGCGCTTTGCCGATGTATTTATGGATGGTTCAGCCAAAATATACACACCCTTATCATTACTTCTAGCTATTGTTATTGCCATACCCTTTTATGAGCAATGGGAATCCGCCATTCTGTTCTTTTTTGGTAGCACGGCAGGAGTGACAGATCCTGTTTATGGTAATGATGTTAGTTTTTACCTGTTTTCTTATCCTGTTTATATGTTAATTCAGCAGGAATTAGTTATAACGGCAAGTCTATTGTTTGTGATGGTGGGCTGTTTGTATTGGTTAGAGCATATTTTTGTACCTAACCAGAATAAAGAATTTCCTGTAGGTGCAAAAATACATTTAACGATATTAATTGGTTTTATCGTTCTTTTTGTGGTGTGGGGGTTCTTACTGGAACGCTTTTCTTTATTGTATGTGGATAGTCATGAGCCCGTATTTTTTGGCCCTGGTTTTATAGATATACGGTATCAATTACCTTTGATATGGATGTCTATTGTCACTTTTATAGTGACAGCAATTTCAGCAATCATTTTTATCTTTTCTGAAAGACATCGAGTCAAGATGCCTTTTTATATCTCATTAGTTTCTTTTTTAGTTGTTATAGGTTTACAGCATTCTACGTTTATTCCTGATCTAATGACCCAGTTTATAGTTAAGCCTAGCCCGGTAAGTACTGAAAAGTTCTTTATGCAGAATAATATAGATGCAACATTGGACGCTTATGACCTGAATAATATAAATACGGTTAATTTTTCCGTAAACCTGGATGCGACTAAAGATATTGAGGCGTGGAGTACTCGACAACATTTTGAAAATATTCCAGTTTGGGACCGACAGTTTTTAACTGATGTATATATGCAGTTGCAGGGGTTAAGACCTTATTATCAGTTTGTTGAAGTTGATGAAGATCGTTATTTTCTAAATGGCCATTTTCAACAAGTCAATTTGGCTGCAAGGGAAATGAATATAAAAAAATTACCTAAAGCGGCTCAAAACTGGGAAAATACACATTTACGTTACACTCATGGGTATGGTGCGGTTGTAACACCGGCTGCACAAGATGCAGCAAAACCGATCACCTGGTATTTACGTGATCTGAATATGTCTTCAACAAAAGGGTTTAGTGTTAAAAACCCTGATATATATTTTGGGCAAGAAAACTATAAATATGCAGTAGTACCCAATAAGTTAAACATAGAAGGACTTTCAGGTAATGACCCGACTTTAGATGTTGGGTACAAAGACAATTCAGGGGTTCCTGTTCCTTCGTATTTTAGAAAGGCATTATTAGCTTTTTATCTTAAAGATGAAAAAGTGTTCTTCTCTACAAATATTAGTAAACAAAGTAAGGTGATGTTGCACAGAAACATCATCGATCGAATTAATCATATATCACCTTTTTTACATTTAGATAGGGATCCCTATCTAGTGATTACTAAGGATCGGTTTTATTGGATTCAAGATGCTTATACGCTTTCTAATTATTACCCTGTTTCAAAACCGGCTGAGCATGATTACCTCGATGGAAACCATAAATTTAACTATATTCGTAACTCAGTAAAAATTATTGTAGATGCTTATAGTGGAAAAGTGAAATATTATATTTCTAACACCACAGACCCTATTATACAAGCCTATAGTCGAGCCTATCCTGGCGTTTTTTTAGAATTGGATAAAATGCCTGAGGAGTTGCAGCATCATTTACGCTATCCGCGTGATTTGTATCATATGCAGATGAGAGTCTATGCAAAATACCATCAGAAAACACCTGCATTATTTTATGAGCAGGCTGAAACATGGCAATTTGCGAGTGTAAATAATAAACTGGTTTTACCTTACTTTATTACTATGGACTTTAACCATTGTAATAACAGAGAAGAGTTTGTGATGATTAACCCTATGACTCCTATTAATCGTGATAATTTAAGCATGGTGGGTGTTGCGGGTACTGCTGATAACAAGGGTTGTACTGAAGCCTATTTGCCCAATATTTCAGTATATAAGTTTAATAAGGATATTCAGGTTAATGGGCCGGCGCAAGTAGATGCTTTAATCGATCAGAGTCCAGAGATTTCTGAACAATTTACTTTGTGGGATCAACACGGTTCAACGGTTAAGAGAGGCAGGATGATTATTTTGCCGATGAAAAATTCAGTGCTCTATGTACAGCCAATTTACATGATATCGACTAAAACCAAGATACCCGAGCTTACAAGGGTTATTGTTTCCATTGGTAATAAAGTTGTGATGGATAAAACCTTGTGGTCAGCATTTAAACGCTTGAAAGAACATTTTATTAAAGGCGCCAAGGAGAAAAAAGAATCAGGAACAGGAACCTCAATTGGAAAATAAGACAGCAATCATAATGTAAGGTCAGAAAGGGCTATTACTCCCGTATTGTAGAGGCAAGGCATACCTTGCCTCTACAATACGGGAGTAATTGAGCTGTGTTTGTATATGTCCATGTTAATTTAATACCAAACGGCAGAGCTTATCTTCAAGCTCGATTCTTTTTGCCAGGTCTTCACCTAAAACCGATAAATCTTGTTCTAGTTCATCTGTTTTAAGTATTTGTTTGTGGTCATCATATTTATCATTAAAGCTAATAACCGCTTCAGTTATTCTTGAGAATTCAGGGTAAATACTTTGAGCAGCATTTAATACCTTTTCTCGGCGTTCTTTGCCTGATAAAAGGTATTCGTAGATACCAAAGTGCCCTAAAGAAATATAATCGACTAATAACTGAGAAAACTTAGTTAATAGGGGTTGGGTGTTAGAAGAGACTGAGAATGGCTTTAATTCAGCCACTTTACAATATAAAGACCAAACTTGCTGCCTTTCTTGTTGTAGTTCTGATACTAAATCTTGATTATGATGACGCCTATCGGTTTTTTTTTGCATAACAGCAGACATGGATAACTCCTTTTTTTGTTTATATTTAATTTAAGTTATTTATTAAGAAAATTCAACAATTATTTAAAATGTAAGGGTTTTTATGAGTTTTATTTCGATCATTATTCCCACGTTTAATCGTGTTGATTTATTAAAAAGAGCATTAGAATCTGTTTATAAGCAAACGGTTTCTGGGTATGAAGTGATTGTGATTGATGATGGCTCAATTGATGATACGGCTAAAATGTTGCAGGCAGAATTTCCGCTAGTCCGCTACTACTACCAAGAAAATAAAGGTGTGAGTAGTGCAAGAAATATAGGGCTTAAGCAAGCTAAAGGAGAATGGCTTGCCTTTTTGGACTCAGACGATGAGTGGTTGCCGCAAAAGTTAGAGAAGCAATTGGCATTACTAAAAGAAAACCCTACAGGAAAAATTTGTCATACAGAAGAGCTTTGGGTACGCAATGGAGTTAGAGTCAATCAAAAGAAAAAACATAGCAAAGCAGGAGGTTGGATTTTTCCGCAATGCTTGCCGCTATGCGCAATGTCACCATCATCCATTATGATTCATCGTTCTGTTTTTGATAAAGTGGGCGTCTTTGATATTTCATTCCCAGCTTGTGAAGACTATGATTTATGGTTACGTATTACAGCAAGGTACCCTGTACTCTATATTGAAGAGCCACAAATTAAAAAATATGGTGGACATGATGATCAGTTGTCCCAAAAGCACTGGGGGATGGATCAATATAGAATTAAAGCTTTACAAAAAATTATTACAGAAAATAAGTTATCAGAAGAGAACAAACAGTACACAATTATAATGCTATTAAAGAAATGTAAGATATTTCAACAAGGAGCTATAAAAAGAGGGAAAACAGAAGATGCTTTTTACTATCAACAGATAATCAATTTGTACCAATAATTATCAGAAAGGTAGATGGTATTATTATTAAAGAGGATACTTATGGATCAAAATTCACCTAAGTTATTTGTTTTTGTAGCACTGGAATGTGAGGCAAAAGCATTAATTAATTACTTTGAATTAAAAAAAGATAATAGTAAACATCCGTTTTCTATTTATAGTAATGGCCAAGTGGTTCTAACCGTTACTGGCGTTGGTAAAGTCGCAATGGCTGGAGCTGTGGCCTATGTCTTGGCTGGCTTTTCTGATGTAAAAATGCCCATAATACTTAACATAGGTATTGCTGGGCACAAAGTTGCAGCAATAGGTGAATTGTTGCTGGCCTCAAAAGTGAAAGATGCAGATTCGAAGAAAGTATTTTATCCCCAGTTAATAGGCAGTAACTGGCCTGATGCTTGTGAAATACTGTCAACAACAATACCAAATAGACATTATAGCGAAAACTGCTTAAATGATATGGAAGCATCAGCTTTTTATGAAATAGCGACTAAATTTAGTAGTAGCGAGCTTATTCATTGTTTAAAGGTGGTCTCAGATAATGAACAAACTTCTATTGAAGGTATTAATGCAAAAATAGTTGATGAATGGCTAAAGGTCTATGTGGATAAATTCGAACAAATATTTACGTATTTAAAGCAGTTACGAGAATCTATCCTGCCAACAGAACTAGAAGACTACAATAAAATTATCAAGCAATGGCGTTTTACGGTAAGCGGTAAAGTAAAATTAAAAGCTTTATTGAGGCGTTGGAGCGTTTTGTCTTCGGGCTCTTGGCTAAAAAACCAAGCGATGAATTTTGATAAGGGGAAAGCCCTCTTGCATAAGTTGGCAGTTGATGTGGATAGTTTGGAGATTAATTTGTAAAATAAAATTCCAGCAAAATATTGAAATTAAAATGGTTTTATCAAATTGAAGTTGTTTTTTTTGATTAATATTAAAGTAACCCAAAAAAAAACGCGCAATTTTATTGTTAATGCGATATAGTAAGCGAGCCTGCGTTGGCTCAAGCTGGTTTTCTAAGAACATCCTGTAATTGGCACATCTATGAATCCTTATAATGTCATCGACACGCGTTTTATTTTTATTTTTACATTTTGAGGATTTCAAAAATGGCAACTGGTACTGTTAAGTGGTTTAACGAATCTAAAGGTTTTGGTTTTATTTCTCCTAACGAAGGTGGTGAAGATGTATTCGTACATTTCAGAGCAATCGTTGGAGATGGTTTTAAAACTTTGGCTGAAGGCCAAACTGTAGTATATGAAGTTGAAAATGGCCCTAAAGGTCTACAAGCTGCACAAGTTCAACCTCAGTAATAAGCAGTTTACTGCTTATGATACTTCGCGCGGTCACGACTGCGCGAAATAAAAAAGCCTCACTTTTTAGTGAGGCTTTTTTTTGCCTAGGATTTTAGCTTAGAAGAGGTTTACATTGATCCTACGCCAGTTTCGGTTCTCAGGCCCTTCGAATTTTAATGTAGAGATTGTTTGCCGTTAGAGACACAGACATCCCTTATTTATGGAAAAAGCATAACAACGTAGGGTGAAAAAGCGATAGCGTCTTCCGCCATTATTTTGCAAATAAAGCTATTTTGTCAAAAAAGCCTGGTTAAGCCCGGCACACAGCTAAACTACTCTTGCATAAGCTACATAGTTGTAGTTGAATGCAGATATTACAGGAGAAAATACCTGTGTCTACGCAGTCGTTGCTATAGACAAAAATAAGCAACTTATAAATTCCGCATCCGTGACCACGAAGTATAAGTAGTCGTTAGAGAGCACTGAGAGGCTGTGAAAGGATTCTCTTTTTTACCTCCCCCTTTGGAAAAGGGGTATTGAGGGGGATTTTATAAATAAATAAGGCATTGATATTAAAAGCTTTATCTTTAAAATAAAATCTCCCCCAGCCCCTCTTTTTCAAAGAGGGGAGCTAAAAGCATATACTTTCACAGCCTCTGAGGCTTAGCGCTCAAAAAACCCTGTGTTCTCAGTGCTCTCTGTGGTAAAAAATGTTAGATATTTTATGCCCTCTTACTTATTAAATAAAACCATTTTTAGTAATTGCGGTAATAAAAATGGCTATAAAACAAATGATAGCAGCAACAAATGCAACCCAGCGGTTTATTCCTTTAAGGCGCATAGCAAGTACACCTAGGCCAACATACCCTAGTAATAGAATAAATTTTGAAATAATCCAGCCATACTCTCCATCTAACCAGTTACCCTGAATAACTAAGGTAAAGCCGCTAAGCAGTAGAAGAGTATCAATAACATGAGGTGCAATTTTTATGAGTTTATTCTGTAATAGTGCTGGTTTAAATACAGAAAGAGCAATACGGCCGTTAAAACTAACAAAAGATGAAAAGATAAAGATAAGGTGGATTAATTTGATCATACGCTCTCTTGGTGGTTGATTAAATTAATAGATTATAACAATACAGTTGATATAATTGTTTTTCTTCTTTTTGGGTACTTATATTAAGTAGGATGCGCTTCCTACAACAACTTGCTTAACTTAAAATTTAATTTGTTAGGATGATTTTAAACACTTACTTACAATCCATAGGTTGTGGGTTATTAATAGCTATATTATTTCCTGGTTACCCATAAGTCTCCGCCAATTTAAAAAAGTTGCCACACAGCTCGTCATTCCTGCATTCTCTTAGTAGGAATCCATTTTTTGCATGAATAGTTCTACGATAAGGCTTGTGCTCAGGCTTGACTGGGTAGACTTCGGGGATAACGGTATACAAGGTTGTCACAGTTTTTTGGTAATGGGTTAAATCTGTAGCTTTAACAAATACATTCTCATTAATAACAGCCTTTTGGCAGCAAATCTAAATATGGAAACCCTTTACAATCAATTGCTTGTAAATTTGACTTTAGGGTTAATTTATAATTCAAGGTCATTGTCGATGGTTTTTAGGCTAAACCGGCAATTGATGCGGAAAAAATCTTAACAAATATTTTACAATATGCCTGTAATCTATTGATATTTGAGGGCGACCCAAATTTAGAATTGCTGGCCTTTTGGGGCGCAGGCTTTAGCCTGCTCTTGCACTAAAGAATGCGGGCTAAAGCCGGCGCCCCAATAATGGATAAATTGTTAAAATAAGCTTTATCAACAGATTTG
>CAYYNM010000099.1:0-11253 GCA_964472945.1 uncultured Methylomarinum sp.
TAAAGCAGCTAAGATTGTAAAAGTTACTTAAATATAGGTTCTTTTAATGAATGGTTTGTTGGGTTTTATAATGCTTTTAACATTTTCAACCCATGGGGTAGCTGATGTGTATAAGCGCACCGCTGCGGATGGGCGAGTTTATTATACAGATGCCCCTATAAAAGGATTTAAATATAAGCGTATTATTCGTACTAAACCCAAAGGCTATGCAAATGCATATAAGCACTTAGCAAAGAATAAAAAGAAATATGCCCCTCTTATCGCAAAAGCCGCTAAAAAATATCAAGTTGATGCTAAATTATTGCATGCGGTCATTCAAACAGAGTCTGCCTATGATGTAAAGGCTATTTCTTCGGCGGGTGCAGTGGGTTTAATGCAGTTAATGCCGGCTACGGCAAAGCGATATGGTGTCTCAAATAGAAAAAATGCCGCTGAAAATATTGATGGTGGTACTCAATATATAAAGTATTTGTTTAACATGTTTGATTCAAACCTTGACTTGGTTCTTGCCAGTTATAATGCGGGTGAGGGTGCTGTCAAAAAATATAACAACACTATTCCTCCTTACCCTGAAACTCAAGGATATGTCAGAAAAGTGCTGAGCTTGTATAATAAGTTATAGTATGCATTTTTTAAGTACTTAATATGGATGAGCTTAGCCCGCAATCATTAATTAAAGGATCTCTGGAAATTTTTTCGCTTCCAGATATTTATTTTCAAATAGCTGAGATGATTGCCGACCCACGATATACTGCTATTGACCTTGGAAAGGTTATAGCAAAAGATCCGGGTTTAAGTATTAGATTGTTAAAAATTGTTAACAGTTCTTTTTATGGTTTTCAGGCTAAAGTGGATACTATATCTCGTGCTATAACCATTGTGGGTGTTGATGATTTAAAAAACCTGGTTTTAGCAACCTCGGTGATAGATGAATTTAGCAAAATTCCTGTTGAATTGGTTGATATGACTGATTTCTGGATGCATAGTGTGCGTTGTGGTGTTATCGCTAAGTTACTCGCTAAAAAAAGTTTAGTTTTGCATTGCGAAAGGCTTTTTTTGGCTGGATTGTTGCATGATGTTGGCTCTTTGCTGATGTATAGTAAGATCCCTGTAAAGGCACTACAAGTTTTGCAGGCTGCTAATTATGACCGGCAGCTTGTTGCTGTGATTGAGCAGCAAGTGCTGGGGTTTACACATGCTGATGTAGGGTGTGAACTAATTAAGTCCTGGGGCTTGCCTGAGTCATTGTTTGAAGCGGTGGGTTGCCATCTTGAACCGGAACTTGCACTTGTTCATCGCTTAGATGCCCATTTGTTAAATTTAGCTTTTCGTCTAGCTAATTTTCTTCAGCAAGGTGTGTTGCTTGAGGATATGTTGTCTGAATTTACCGAAGAACACCTTCAGGTTATGCGGCTTGATAAGGAAATGATTGCTGATGTTGTGGATCTTGCTGGTGGCGAGTTTTCACAAATTTTTGAATTGATGGTACCTGACAAAAGATTTCATTAGAGTATTGATACGCCAAAGTTATTTAATAAGCTGGTTAGTTTTATTAATGGTAGTCCTATTAAGGCATTAGGATCATCCCCTTCGATTTTCTCAAGCAAGGTAATGCCCAGTCCTTCAGACTTAAATCCTCCGGCACAATCATAGGGTTTTTCTATATTGACATAATTTATGATTTGTTGTTCGGTGAGTTTTCTGAAGTAAACGGTGCAAATATCAATTTCAGTCTGTATCTTATTGCTTGATGAATCTAATACGCATACTGCAGTAAAGAACTGAACCGCTTGCCCTGATTGTAACTTGAGTTGTTGAATGGAATTTCTGTGGTTTTTGGGTTTACCAAGTATTTTGTTGTTACAACTTGCAACCTGGTCAGAAGCAATAATTAAATGCTTACTATTGTGCTCTTGTATGGCTTGTGCTTTTTCTTGAGCGAGACGTAATGCAAGTTGTTTTGGTGATTCTTTATCTAAGGCTGATTCATCTATGTTGGGTGCAATAGATGTGAATGTAATACCAAGTTTTAGCAGTAGTTGCTTTCTGTAGTTTGATGAGGAGGCAAGAATAATGGGTTTCATCTGAGATGTTTGTAAAAATAGTTAATATTGTTTGTGTTCTTTGAATGTTATTCATCTGTATTAAATGGATGGGTATTGACGTGGGTGTATTAACCCTTTAGAATTGATAAGTTATGTTAGATCGATTACCTGTTCATATAGATCCAGTGAGTTTTGCCGAAAGAGGCAAACAATTATCTGGCACAATTAAAATAAACGAGTTAACTCGTTTGTCTGAAATATTGCTTGATAACTCGGGAGAAATAGAAATTGACTTTTCTTTTGATAAAGAGGGAAGGGTACCTACAATTGTCGGTGAAATCAAAGCAAATTTAATTCTTGAATGTCAATCGTGTACGGAGCAATTTATTTTGCCCATAGATAAGCATTTTAAATTAGGTTTGGTTCAGTCATTAGATCAAGCTGATAAGCTGGCAAGCGACTGTGAGCCTTTGATGATTGAAAGTGTTAAAATTTCACTTAATGAACTTGTTGAGGATGAGTTATTACTGGCTTTACCTGACTTCCCTAAACATCCGTACGTTTGTATAGAGCATATGGATTTTGAGGATGTCATTGAGTCAGAGCATGATGATAAATCGGTGGATTCTAACAACCCGTTTTCTGTTTTAGCTAAACTTAAAAATACTGGAGATTAAAAATGGCTGTACAAAAAAGTAAAGTAACACGCTCAAGACGTGGGCAACGTCGTTCACATGACACTTTAACAAGTAAAACTTTATCACAAGATCCTATGACAGGTGAAACACACTTACGTCACCATATGACACCTGATGGTGTTTTCAAAGGCCGTCAAGTAGTATTGAACGACGAAGACTAATGAAGTCTGTATGAGGGAGTGATTGAACTCCCTCGGTCTTTTTTGGGGTGTGGATTTTAATTTTCTGCATTGCCTAATGTTTTCCGATCTAATTCTATATCGGTTTATTCAAAAAATTTTCTGGAGTTAGCCCCAGCGTGAGCTCAACAATTGCTATTGATGCGATGGGTGGGGATTTTGGTCCTCAAGTTACCATACCTGCGTCACTAAAATGCTTAGATGCAAACCCTAATTTAAATATTATCCTGGTTGGAGATGAAGATGTTCTTAATGAACTTCTTGTTGATGCATTGGCTAAATTTCAAGACAGACTTTCTATTCAGCATGCTTCACAGCAAGTTGAAATGGATGAAAAACCTCAGTCTGCATTAAGGAGTAAAAAGGATTCCTCGATGCGAGTAGCTATTAACCTGGTGCGTGATGGGCAGGCAGATGCCTGTGTAAGTGCAGGTAATACAGGGGCTTTAATGGCGATCGCACGGTTTGTTTTGAAAATGATTCCGGGGATTGATAGGCCCGCTATTATTTCTACTTTACCTTCAACTTTTGGGCATACCCATATCCTGGATTTAGGTGCTAATGTCGATTGTACAGCTGAACACTTGTTTCAATTCGCTATTATGGGCGAAGAAGTGGTAAAAGCCGTTGAGAACATTGCTGAGCCAAGAATTGGATTATTAAATATAGGTGAAGAGGATATGAAAGGTAATGAGCAGGTGAAATCTGCGGCTAAGTTACTGGAATCATCTTCATTAAATTATATAGGTTATGTTGAAGGGAATTCAATTAATGCAGGGTCAGTAAAGGTTGATTTAATCGTTACTGATGGCTTTGTAGGAAATGTCGCGCTTAAATCAATTGAAGGTGCGGCTAAATTATTTGCTACAAAATTAAAACAACTATTCTCGAAAAACATCTTCACTAAATGTGCTGCACTTGTGGCTTACCCTGTTCTAAAATTATTTAAAGAAAGTATAGATCCTAGGCTGTATAATGGCGCCAGTTTTATTGGTTTGCGTGGTTTAGTCATTAAAAGTCATGGCGGAGCCGACGAATTAGCCTTTCAAACGGCCATACAACTTGCTGAAGTTGAAATAGTAAAAGATGTAACACGTAAAATCAGTGATAAAGTAGCTGTCGCCCTAGAGAATAGAGAGTAACTATGAAGCGTTGTTCAAAAGTAATTGGTACAGGTGGATATTTACCAGAAACAATCAGAACTAATGATGATATCTCGAAGTTAGTAGATACCAGTGATGAATGGATTTATGACCGTACAGGAATAAAAAATCGACGGATTGCAGGTCCTGATGAAACCGCAGCAAGTATGGCTGAAATAGCAGCAAGACAAGCTATAAGTATGGCTGGGATTGAGACAGGTGAGATCGATTTAATTATTGTTGCAACCGGCACACCAGATAGGGTTTATCCAAGTACAGCCTGCATGCTTCAACATCGCCTGGAAATTCAAAACTGTGTGTCCTTTGATGTGCAAGCAGCCTGTTCAGGATCTATTTTTGCCTTGAGTATTGCTGATCAATATATTAAATCTGGTGCTGCAGATAAAGTACTTATTATCGGTGCTGAGGTTTGTTCTCGGTTGGTTGACTGGACAGATAGAGGGACCTGTATTTTATTTGGTGACGGAGCAGGAGCTCTACTATTAGATTCATCTGATGAATTTGGTGTTTTATCTACTCATATTCATTCTGATGGTGCCTATGAAGATTTACTTTATTGCCCTAACCCCCAAGTAGCCACTGAAGGTAATAAAGATGAAGATGGTTTTATTAAAATGAAAGGGAATGAGGTTTTTAAAGTAGCGGTAAATACTTTGGGCCGTATAGTTGATGAAACCCTTGTTGCAAACAACCTAGAGAAAACAGATATTGATTGGTTGGTGCCGCATCAGGCAAACACCAGAATTATTGCCGCCACTGCAAGAAAACTTAAAATGTCAATGGATCAAGTTATCTTGACCTTGGAAAATCAAGGGAATACGTCATCAGCTTCGGTTTTGTTGGCTTTGAATGAAGGGGTAAGAGATGGGCGCATTAAACGAGGGCAGCTTATTTTACTAGAAGCTTTTGGTGCTGGTTTTACTTGGGGTTCGGCTTTAATTAAGTATTAATAGAGCAGACTAAAGATCAAAGCACAAGGTCAAAATCTAACACGGTTACCTTAGTAGGGTTTTGGCTTTAGTCTGTTTTTTTATTTTGTAAATAAAAAAATCATTATGAGTGAAAAAAATAATAATTTAGCCTTTGTTTTTCCTGGTCAAGGGTCTCAGTCTGTTGGCATGTTGTCAGCTATGGCAGAATCATTTCCAGTCGTTACACAAACTTTTGAACAAGCATCTGATGTTTTAAGTTTTGATTTATGGAAAATGGTTCAGCAAGGGCCTGTTGAAGAATTAAATCAAACCCATAATACACAGCCTGCTATGTTAGCTGCAGGGGTTGCCATGTGGCGTGTATTTTGTGATCAAACCAGTGTTAGGCCTGCTTGGATGGCAGGCCATAGCCTAGGTGAATATACAGCATTAGTTTGTGCTGATTCAATTAAATTTGTAGATGCGGTACAACTTGTTGCAGAGCGTGGCCGTTTAATGCAGGAAGCAGTGCCTGTTGGTATTGGTGCAATGGCTGCGATTATTGGCCTAGATGATCAGCAAGTGATTAATGTTTGTGCTGAATGTGCTGGTAATGAAATTGTAGCAGCGGTTAATTTTAATGCCCCTGGGCAAGTTGTTATTGCCGGACATGATGGAGCAGTTGAAAGAGCAATGCTGGTTGCAAAAGAGGCTGGTGCTAAAAGAGCAATAAAGTTACCCGTAAGTGTACCTTCTCACTGTGCCTTGATGGAATCAGCCGCTGAAAAGTTATTTATTAATTTACAGACTATAGAAATTAAAACTCCAGATGTCACTTTAATTCATAATGTTGATGTTGAATCGCATGATGAAGCCAGTGCTGTTGCCAAGGCACTAAAAGAGCAATTATTCAAGCCGGTTCGCTGGGTAGATAGTATTAAGTCTATGAGTGAACAAGAGGTAACTCATTTTGTTGAATGTGGGCCTGGTAAAGTTTTAATGGGACTTAATAGACGTATTGTAAAAGTAGCAGATCATATGACAATGTATGATCCTGCCACATTAGAAAAAGTGTTGGAGCAGTTAAATGGATAAGAAGATAGCATTAGTAACAGGTGCAAGTCGCGGTATTGGTCGTGCAATTGCAGAACAATTAGTGGCTGATGGTTTTTTTGTTGTAGGCACTGCAACCAGTGATAAAGGTGCTGATTCAATATCTGCTTATTTAGCTGAAAATGGTAAAGGTTTAAAGTTGAATGTGGCAGATGCTGATTCAATTGCTGAAGTGATTAAAAAAATTGCTGAAGATTATTCTGCTCCTACAGTATTAGTTAATAATGCGGGTATTACGCGTGATAATTTATTAATGCGTATGAAGGATGATGAGTGGAATGACATTATTACTACCAATCTAACTTCTATTTTTCGGATGAGTAAAGCCGTGTTACGGGGTATGATGAAAGCTAAAACAGGCAGGATAATTAATATTTCTTCTGTTGTGGGTGCAACAGGTAATGCGGGGCAAACTAATTATGCAGCTTCTAAAGCGGGCATGGTTGGTTTTGCTAAGTCTCTGGCTAAAGAAGTAGGTTCACGCAATATTACTGTGAATACTGTGGCACCTGGTTTCATAGATACAGATATGACTAAAGGATTGGCAGAAGAGCAAAAAGAAGCATTATTGAGCTCAATTGCCTTAGGTCGATTAGGCAACCCCAAAGAAATTGCACATGCTGTTTCTTATTTGGCTTCTGACGGTGCTTCTTATGTGACCGGAGAAACAATTCATGTAAACGGTGGCATGTTTATGTCATAGTGTTGTGACATTCTTGTGTTTTCAAGTATAATTCCACGCAGTCTTCTGGGTTGACCGGGGGCATAATTTTAATAAATATTAATAAAACTGAAAGTGTATTTAAAATAGCACTTTATTTGAGGAAAATAAAATGAGTAACATTGAAGAGCGCGTAAAAAAGATTGTTGCAGAACAGCTAGGTGTTAAAGATGATATTGCTAATGATGCATCTTTCGTTGATGATCTTGGTGCTGATTCTTTAGATACAGTAGAACTTGTAATGGCTCTTGAAGAAGAATTTGAATGTGAAATTCCAGATGAAGAAGCTGAAAAGATTACTACAGTTCAGTTAGCAATTGATTATATAAATAAAAATCTATAATTGATTGAAAATTCTAGTGGATGAATTCTTGTTCACTAGAATAATGCCTTGGTTTTCAGGGTATTTTTTCTCCAATATTTAATTTTTCAACGGATTATACTTTGAGCACACGTCGAGTTGTCATCACAGGTTTGGGGGCAGTTACCCCTTTGGCTAACAATGTTTCAGATACTTGGAACGGTATTATTAATGGCAAAAGTGGCATCAGCCAAATTGATTCATTTGATATTTCACCTTTTGCGACTACCTTTGGAGGCGTCATTAGAGGTTTTGATGTCACTGAATACATAGCGGCAAAAGATGCTAAAAGAATGGATGGTTTTATCCAGTATGGTATAGCTGCTGGTTGCCAGGCAATTGAAGATTCGGGTATAGACGTGACTGAGCAGAATGCTGAGCGTATTGGTGTTGCTATTGGGTCAGGTATTGGTGGTATAACAGGTATAGAAGAATGTTATGCAACCTATGATAAAAGTGGGCCGCGTAGGATTTCTCCTTTTTTTGTTCCCGGTAATATTATTAATATGATTTCTGGAAACCTTTCTATTAAATATGGTTTAAAAGGACCTAATTTCGCGATTGTAACAGCTTGTTCAACAGGTACGCATAATATTGGTGATGCTTCACGATTAATAAAATATGGTGATGCTGATGTTATGGTCGCTGGAGGTGCAGAACGATGCACGACTTCTCCAACAGCAATGGGTGGGTTTTCTTCAGCAAAAGCGTTGTCACGTCGAAATGATGACCCGCAAGCGGCAAGTCGCCCTTGGGATAAGGATCGTGATGGCTTTGTATTAAGTGATGGTTCCGGTGTTGTTGTTTTAGAAGAATTAGAGCACGCTAAAGCACGAGGTGCTAAAATTTATGCCGAGGTCGTAGGTTATGGTATGAGTGGTGATGCATACCACATGACTACGCCATCAGTCGGTGGCGAAGGTGCGGCACGTTGTATGAAAAATGCATTACGCGATGCAGGCTTAAACCCTGAGCAAGTGGACTATATTAATGCGCATGGAACATCTACACCTGCTGGAGATGTGGGTGAAACACAAGCAATGAAAGCCGCTTTAGGTGATCATGCTTATAATGTGGCCATTAGTTCTACTAAATCAATGATTGGCCATTTATTAGGTGCTGCGGGTGGTATCGAAGCCGTTTTATCCGCATTAACTATTAAAAATCAAGTAGCTCCGCCAACAATTAACTTAGAGAGCCAAGACCCTGAGTGTGACTTGGACTATGTGCCTAACACTGCCAGGGAAATGAAAATTGATATTGCTATTTCCAATTCTTTTGGTTTTGGCGGTACTAATGGTTCATTAATTTTCAAACGTTACCAATAATCTAACAAAACAGTGTTTGCAAATGTACCTGCTCAATGGTGAAGTTAAACACTGTATAGAATTTTCGGATCGGGGGTTTCAATATGGTGATGGTTTATTTGAAACTATTGAAATTATTGATGGAATCCCTGTCTTTTTAGATCAACATATAAACCGGCTGATTGCAGGCTGTAAAAGACTGTTGATTCCTTCCCCTGACTTATCAATACTCAAAAAAGAAGCTTTTCAACTAGCAAAAAATAGCAAACATGCCGTGTTGAAATTGATTGTAACACGCGGCTCTGGAGGGCGCGGCTATCGCCAGCCTAGTACCATCGAAGCAACTCGTCTGTTCTCTCTACACCCATATCCAAGTTACCCTGGTGAAATAGCAGATCAGGGGATTAAAGTTCGTTTTTGTACGACCCGATTAGGCTCAAACCCTGTTCTTGCAGGTATTAAACACTTGAATCGTTTGGAGCAGGTACTTGCTCGTGCTGAATGGGATTCTATCGATATATATGAAGGTTTGATGATGGACTTAAATGATCAGGTCATTGAGGGAACGATGAGTAATATTTTTTTTGCAAAAGATAGTTGTTTGTACACCCCAGAAATTACTCAATGTGGAGTGCAAGGGATAATAAGGGATATTATTAAACAAATAGCGAGGGAGCACCAAATACCTGTTATCGAAACAGCTATTAGTCAAGATGATATTTATAATGCAGACGAAGTGTTTGTCACTAATTCTGTGATTGGAATATGGCCTGTTAAACAAGTTCAGACGCATAAATATAAAGTAGGGTTAATTACCCAAAAAATACAAAGCTTATTTGTTGAATTTAAGCAGCAGGCTTTAGTTAATGGCTAAAATAATAACTACTTTGGCATTGTTGGTTGCCATAACACTGGTATGGTTGTGGTCAGAATATAATCTCGCATTAACAAAGCCTGTTATTGTCGATAAACCTCATATCTTTGAGATAAAAAAAGGTGATAATTTTGGCCAAATTACTCATAATTTACGTACTCAAAAAATAACAATTAAACCCATTTGGTTTAAGGTGATTGCTTACCAGCAGAAAGTAACTCATAAATTAAAAGCGGGAGAGTACGAATTAAAAAAAGGGCTCACTATGCCCGATATTTTGGCTGTTTTTGTCGCAGGTAAACCTCACCAATATTCAATTACTTTTCCAGAAGGATGGAGCTTTAAACAAATTGTTGAAAAAATTCAACAAAACCCTCATTTAAATAAAACGCTTAAGAAAGCGAATTATCAAAATATTATGGTTGCATTAAATTCTGAATATAAATACCCAGAAGGGCTTTTCTTTCCAGATACTTATTTTTTTGATAAAAACACTACAGATATAGGCTTGTTAAAAACTGCTTACAATAAAATGCAGCGAGTTTTGCAGCAGGAATGGGAGCGGAGAGAAAAAAACTTACCTTTAAAAACGGCCTATGAAGCATTAATTCTTGCTTCAATAGTAGAGAAGGAAACAGGGGCAGCCGTTGAAAGAAGAAAAATTGCAGGTGTTTTTATTCGCCGGCTTCGTAAAGGTATGTTATTACAAACTGACCCTACCGTTATTTATGGTATGGGAGATAGTTATAACGGTAATATTCGATATAAAGACTTAAAACAAGCAACAGCTTACAATACTTATATTATCAAAGGCTTACCCCCAACTCCCATTGCAATGCCAGGAAGAGAAGCTATTTATGCCGCTATGCACCCTGAAAAAGATAAGAGTTTGTATTTTGTAGCAAAAGGTAAGGGTGAAGGTAGACATGTTTTTTCTGCAACCTTAAGAGCACATAATAATGCCGTTAACAAATACCAAAGAAAACGATGATTAAAGGGAAATTTATAACCCTGGAAGGTGGTGAAGGAAGTTTATATTCGGTTTGGTTGAAATGTAAACTATTAGGTATTATATTTGTTTGTATTATGATGTAAACATGAAGATGGATTATTACTTTAACTTAGGAGATTACATAATGACTTCAGCAACTAAAGAACAGAACCTACCAAAACATTCAGATGGCCCTGATATTACTAATTTAGTTATGGATGATCTTGATCTAAGAGCGAAAAAAGGGGTTGAGACATATGGAAAAAGGTTGAAACCATCAAATGGTAGAAATGCTCTCATTGATGCTTATCAAGAAGCTCTTGATCTAGGTGTTTATCTTAAACAACGATTAGTAGAAGAAGAAGGTTTTTTAAGGGAGCTTGATAAATCTATTGCAAACGCAAAAGAAAGTGGATCAGCTGAAATAACTGGTCTTTTGAAAGCGAAAGAAATTTATATTACCATTGTCGGCGAATAGTTTCTAGATCTCTATGACATACAGAACAATTGAATCTCATGTTGTTGAGGTTGCATCTTCGAATGGAACAAAAATACCATGTAATTATTTGAAGCATTCTCGTTTTCAAGCTAATTGTAACCTTTGTGCTGGGTTACATTATGTTTTTGTGCGATTTTCTCCAGATAGGACTTATTCGTAAGCGTCTATTCTCCCCACCTAAACAAACTCCCCCACTTACCTTAAACTCTATGTTCCAGTTTTTAATTGTTGCTTTTGTAAAGTGCTGAAAAACGGAGGGATAGAGAGAGTATCCTTTTCTACAGATGCTAGATTTATGGGGTAATGATCAATGTCATTAAGTTAAGGAAAAAGAGCTTTTTTATTTCTCCCTCTCGGCACACCGCTTCGCTGCTCCATGCATTGCTCTACC
>CAYYNM010000100.1:0-4534 GCA_964472945.1 uncultured Methylomarinum sp.
CTTTATGGGTTGAACGGGGGATTTCACAAAATACTTTGCCATTAACAGGGCTAATGTTTTCAAAGTATTCACCATCGACAGGTTCAACCCAGTCACCACCAATGAAATTGGCATAACGTTTTTTAAAGTGAATTTTACTGTCATCTGCGTTTGCTGCTGCATAAATCATTTTATATCTCCAATTGGATTGATTGTTCAAAAATAAGGTAAAAAAACCTTTTAATGTAATATTACATAAATTGTTACTTTAGAATGGATAAGGTCATTTGGTTAATCCCTTCAAGAACTGACCTGTCAGAACATACTTTTCCCATGACTAATAAACCTTGCATACTGCTGGTTAGATAATTGGCGACTACCTTTAAATCAAGTTCGTTTGATAACTCACCATTCCCCATCGCTCTGAGTAAAGCTTTATAAAACCCATCTTCCAGTGCATTAATTAATTTAAGCACTAACTGCCTAGTTTCTTCATCTCTTAGTCCTCGCTCAATGGCTGAATTGGTCACTAAACAACTTCGTAACTCACCCGCTGTTAACAAATGTTCAACCAACTGAGAGAAAAACAATTCAATCGACTCAATTGCAGATGGCTTACTCTCCAGTATTTCCAAAAGCTTTGAAACAACGGTAACGCTATAACGTTTAAGTGATTTTAAAAAAAGAGGCTGTTTACCGCCAAAAGTAGCATAAAGGCTGCCTCGTTGAATCCCCATCGCATCAACCAGGTCTTGTATGGATGTTGCTTCATAGCCTTTTGCCCAAAATACTTTTACTGCCTTGTCGATAACGTCATCTTCATTAAATTTTCTAGGTCTTGCCATTGTAATTATTAGTTTAAGAAAAAAGGGTAGTGAATCAAGTTTTTAATTTAATCCAGAATTATTGATGCTATTTATTTTTGCTATTGTTACATCAACAACCCAAAGGTAGGAAATAATTTAATTCTCACTATTAAAGCATTAGCATGATTCACTCCCAAGTAACATATCATAAACATTATAGAATGATCGGTCAATAACTTGTATAGTTAATGTTTTTTAACGCCTTATTTGTAATCACGTGAATATAGTTTTCCCATATTAAAAGTGTTTCTTCTGATCTTTTCTTCATTTATTGTAATCACAAATCCTGTTCAGGCTAATGAAAGGTATTTAAAGCAAACAGTTAATAAGTTATGTAGTCAGGTTGAGTTGTTAACTGAGCGATTGCTAGAAATGGAAAAAGATTGGACCATGTAGATAGCCTATCTAGCAGCCTGTCCAAGGATAGAAGCCGTCGCTAGGGAAAGCCCTTTTGGGTCAGTTTTTTTGTTCATTTGAGGCGAATAGTTGTGCTATTTAACGAAAATGAACGGAAAAAATGGCCAAAAGGGATTTTCTGTACTAGTGCATGGATGCACGTAGATAGAGCAATGCATAAAGCCATGGATGGCTTGTAGTAGAACAACGCAGGAGCTGTTATCGAGGAGCAGTTGCCGAGCAGGTTTTCTATTCTCGGACAGGCTCCTAGGCAAGCACAAACTGATTACCACGATAATTTACAGGGCATTTCTGAAGAGGTTTACCCATTTTCATTAAATGGTAGTCAGATTAATGATGCTAAAAAAGTGGAAGAAAATCTAGAGAGCACAGACCTTTGAAAAGATAGCTAAAGCCAAGGTGTTCATGAAGATTGCTGAGCTTATTTCTTGCTAAGTATTTAATGCTTTTAACACCGCTTGTAAACTCTTGTTTGCATCACCAAACAGCATACGCGTTTTCTCATGCACAAATAACGGGTTACCAACACCTGCATAACCAGTAGCCATGCTTCGCTTTAACACAATTGTTGTCGCACTATTCCAGCATTCTAATACAGGCATACCTGCAATTGGGCTATTTGGGTCGTCAAGTGCGGAGGGATTAACTATATCATTAGCACCTATCACAATAGTGACATCTACATTAGCAAAATCCTGATTAATTTCATCCATTTCAAACACAATATCATAAGGTATTTTTGCTTCAGCCAGTAGTACATTCATATGCCCTGGCATACGGCCTGCAACAGGGTGAATACCAAAGCGAACTGTTTTACCTTTAGTACGAAGTAATTTGGTGACTTCATTAACGGTATGTTGAGCCTGAGCAACAGCCATTCCATAACCCGGAATAATCATGATATTTTTAGCAGCTGTTAATAACTGAACAGTTTCATCAATTTCAATAGCTGAAACTTCACCTTCTATGGTGGCGGCTTCCCCACCAGCAGAACCAAAGCCACCGGCAATAACACTTAGAAAGTGGCGATTCATGGCCCTGCACATGATGTAACTTAGAATTGCACCACTACTTCCAACTAAAGCACCCGTAACAATCAATAAATCATTACTTAACATAAATCCAGTTGCAGCAGCAGCCCATCCAGAATAACTATTTAACATTGAAACCACAACCGGCATATCTGCACCACCAATAGCCATAACCATGTGGATTCCAAAGGCTATGGCAATTAAGGTCATTAATACGAGTGCAAAAGTGCCTCCACCTGTTTCAGTAGCAGATAAAAATACATTTCCTAACCAAATAGTGAGTATTAATAAGCTTAGATTAAGTAAGTGACGGGCAGGTAATAAGACCGGTTTTCCACTAATTTTGCCACATAATTTAGCAAAAGCTATGACTGAGCCTGAAAAAGTCACCGCACCAATAAAGATACCCACATAAATTTCAACTTGATGGATAGTTTGTTCAATACCTTCCAGGCTACTTGTATGGTCAATAAAGTTAGTATAACCTACAAGTACTGCAGCCATGCCGACTAAGCTGTGCATTAATGCAACCAACTCTGGCATTTGTGTCATTTCAACTTTTAATGCCGCTTGGGTGCCTATAAAACCACCAATTGTTAAGGCAATAACTAAGGTGATATAGGCGGTAACTGTCGCACTTAATATAGTGGCAATTATGGCAATGCCCATACCTATCATGCCGTAATAATTACCACGGCGCGCAGTTTCCTGGTTGCTTAAGCCACTTAAACTTAAAATAAATAAAATGCAAGCAACAACATAAGACATTATAACTAAACCTTGTGACATCATTTTATTCCCCTATTTCCTAAACATTTCAAGCATACGCCTAGTGACTAAAAACCCACCAGCAATATTGATGGCTGCAATTAATATTGCTAACCCTGAGAGTAATGTGATGACAAAACCTGGTGTCGATACTTGTACCACGGCACCAATAATTATAATGCCACTAATTGCATTGGTCACACTCATTAAAGGTGTATGCAGAGAGGCTGAAACATTCCAGATTACCTGGTAACCAATAAAGCAGGCAAGCACAAAAACAGTAAAATGGGACATAAAAGAAGCCGGGGCAACAGACCCTAAGGAAAATAAAGCAACAGCAATAACAGCTAAAGGCAGTAATTGTTTTACAGATTCTGGAACAATACCTGGTTTGTCACGATTTACAGGTTGAGTAGTAGCCGGAGCCTCTGTTTGTGGTGCAGGCGTTACAGAAACAGAGAGGGGGGGAGGGGGCCAGGTTATTTTCCCCTCTTTAATAACGGTGGTTCCCCGAATCACATCATCATTCATATTGACATTAATAATGCCATTTTTATCAGGACATAACTCAGTAAGTAAATGCTTTAAATTAGTGGCATAAAGTTGACTGGCTTGGGCTGCTAAACGGCTGGGTAAATCGGTATATCCAATAACTGTCACCCCATGTTTAATAATGACGCTATCTTTTTCTGTCAATGAACAGTTACCACCTTGTTCGGCAGCAAGGTCAACAATAACGCTGCCAGCTTTCATGGTTTTAACCATGCCTTCAGTTATTAGTTTTGGGGCTGGTTTACCAGGAATTAAAGCGGTAGTAATAATGATATCAACATCCATAGCTTGCCTGGCAAATAACTCCATTTCAGCAGCAATAAACTCTTTAGACATGGTTTTGGCATAGCCACCCTCACCAGAACCATCTTCTTCAAATTCGAGCATAAGAAACTCGGCATCCATACTTTCAATTTGCTCTTTAACTTCAGGGCGAGTATCGAAGGCACGCACAATTGCACCCATACTTTTAGCGGTTCCAATGGCTGCAAGACCTGCAACACCTGCGCCTATTACTAACACTTTAGCGGGAAGCACTTTACCGGCTGCGGTAATTTGGCCGGTAAAAAAACGACCAAAATGTTGGGCAGCCTCAATTACAGCACGATAGCCAGCAATATTAGCCATAGAGCTAAGCGCATCGAGTTTTTGAGATCTTGATAAACGAGGTACGCTATCCATGGCTAAAACAGTTGCATTTCTGGTTGCCAGTTTTTGTAGTAAAGCTTTATTTTGGGCGGGCCAGATAAAACAAATTAAATATCCGTTTTTTGCTAATAGTTCAGTTTCATTTATGGCAAATTCAGGGTGTTCCTCTGGCGAGCGTACCTTTAATACAATGTCAGCATTTTTCCATAATGTTTTTGCATTTCTTCGTATGCTACAGCCTACTTCTTTATAAGCTTCATCTGATATATTGGC
>CAYYNM010000100.1:4634-11152 GCA_964472945.1 uncultured Methylomarinum sp.
AGAATGTTGGTTGAGGAGTGTATTAGTTCCTTAGGGCATGAAGTTATTCACGCTAAGGATGGGGACGAATGTTTGGCATATATCAAACAAAACCCAGTAGACCTGGTATTAATGGATGTAGAAATGCCTGGAATGAATGGTTTTCAAACAACCTCTGCAATAAGAGAAATAGATACTGACGATTGGTTCCCTATTATTTTTTTGACGACCAAACAAGATGATGAGTCTTTTACCAGTGGTATTTTAGCGGGGGGAGATGCTTATTTGATTAAACCTATTAACCCACTGCGTTTACAACTTACAATAACTGCGATGGAACGCATTTATAATATGCGGTTGAAATTAAAAATTGCACAAAAAGAATTATTATACCTAGCCATGTATGATCAACTCACAGGCTTAGCGAATCGGAGGAATTTTGATGAAACCTTGGAAACGCAATTTAAATTAGCTAAACGGAATAAAAAAGCTTTAACAGTTATTATTTGTGATATTGATTTCTTTAAAATTTATAATGATACTTATGGGCATCAGGAAGGTGATAGTTGTTTAGCCATTGTAGCCAAAGTGATTGGTGATACACCTGAGCGACCAACAGACAAAGCTTGTCGGTACGGCGGTGAAGAATTTACGTTAATACTTCCTGATACAAATTTACAGGGAGGATTAACCCTTGCGGAAAAAATAAGGCAAGCTGTTTTTGATAAGCATATTCAACATGAAGGCTCTAAAGTTGATAAATATGTGACTTTAAGTTTGGGATTGGCAACTTATAATGGCCAATTTCAGACAGAAGATGAACTCCTTAAAGCTGCTGATAATGCTTTATATAGGGCTAAAGAGAATGGTCGTAATAGAGTGGAAAGTAATTAATGATTTTAGCAAAGGACTTTATTGAAACCGCTGAAGGTTTAGTTTTTGCTGTAGTCGAAAGTGGTTTGGAACAAGGCAAAGTACTTTGTTTTCTGCGTTATATAAAGGCAGGTAAGCAGTGGGAAAAAGTGAATACCGAGCAGGCCAATAATTACTTGGCAAAACATTATCCACAATATTTATATTATTCACCCATTAGACAAGCTCATTGTCACGCTTTAAGTTCAGTTGATATTTTTAAACATCATCAAGCTAAACAACGAGTCAAACAGCTTTTATTAGCTGATAACGATGATGCAGTTGAAAAAGATTGTATTGCACTTTGTTTGTTGCTAAAGAAACAAGGCTTAAACTTAGCTTTAATAGGGATAACAGGGTCTATTCTTATTTCTGCACAAAAACCTAGTTCAGATATTGATTTGGTTTTTTATACTAGGGATATTTTCAATCAGGCAAGAACAGTTATTAAGCAATTAATTGAGCAAGGTAGTTGTCAGGCATTGGCTGATAACGACTGGCTGGAATCTTACCATAGGCGACAGTGTGATTTAAGTTACCCAGAATATTTGTGGCATGAAAAACGAAAATTCAATAAGGCTTTGATTAATGGTAGAAAATTCGATTTAAGTTTTGTTAGTGCTGCTGCAATGTCAGATAAGAAGCCTGTAGTTTATAAAAAACTTGGCTCGGTTATGCTGCATGTTAAAGTGCTAGATGCCAGTCTGGCATTTGATTACCCTGCCCAATTTACTATTGATCATCCAGAAATTAAGCATATTGTTTGTTATACCGCGACTTATACTGGGCAAGCAAAAGTGGGAGAATGGGTTGAGGTGGCGGGCCTTGTTGAACAAGCGGCTAACGCTACAAAACGAATTATTGTTGGCTCAAACCGTGAAGCTTCAGGTGAATATATTAAAGTAGTCGATGAGTAAATTGCCTGGTTTTTCAGCTGTTATTTTTGATATGGATGGTTTGGTTTTAGATACGGAACTTACTTATTGTATTGCCTGGCAAAAAGCATCGGCTGAAATGGGTTGTGAGTTTTCTAAAGAATTTTGTTTATCAATGTCTGGCTTGCACTCTCAAGGTGTTGAGGCGAAAATAATCAAGCAAGGTGGTGCTGGTTTTGATTTGACACGCTTTACTTCATTAAGTGGTTTATATTGGCGAGAATATGTCCAACAATTCGGAATCCCTGTGCGTAAAGGCTTTTTTAATTTATTAAATGTACTTAAAGCAAATAATATTAGCTTTTGTTTAGCCACTAATAGTCGAAAAGTTAATGCGCTGGAATGTTTACAGTTAGCCCAACTCGATGATGTTTTTCCTATTATTATAAGCAAAGATGATGTAAAACAAGGTAAACCTTCTGCTGATATTTTTTTATCTGCGGCGCAGCTAATGGCCGTTCCAATTTTTGAATGTTTGGTGATAGAAGATTCTGCAATCGGTATTCAAGCAGCTGTTAATGCTAAAGCACCTTCGGTATTTATCCCATCAGTATTACCTTTTGACCGGTCAATCGTTAAGCAAGCTGATATCTTGTTGAATGACCTTGATGAATTAGCAGAAATTATCCTTAGTTTATATATTCATCCTGTATAATTTGCCGTTATTTTACCTATAATGACTAATTGAACGTGGCAGATAGAAAAATTTCCGTTATAGCTCCTGCAAGATTACATATGGGGTTTATTGATTTAAGTGGATCATTAGGTCGACACTTTGGTAGTATTGGTGTTGCGCTTAATGAAATTAGCACTCGACTTTCTATTTCAAAATCACTTCAGTTACAGGTCAATGGCCCCTCTTCAGCAAGAGCGGTTAAATGTACTCAACGCTTATGCGATATTCTTAAGGTTTCAGATAAAGTTAAAATAGATATTGAAACGGCAATCCCTGAACACGTTGGCTTAGGCTCAGGAACTCAAATGTCATTGGCAATTGGTTCGGTATTAAATGAGTATTACAATTTGGGCTTAAGCATACGAGAAATTGCACAATTAACAGATAGAGGGATGCGCTCGGGTATTGGTATTGGCGTTTTTGAACAGGGAGGGTTGGTTGTTGATGGTGGACGAGGGGCGCAAACGCTTACCCCTCCCGTTATTTCACATTTGGATATTCCTGAACAGTGGCGTTTTATACTGGTCTTTGACCAAAGAGGACAAGGTTTACACGGTGATCAAGAAATAAATGCTTTTAAAGAACTTGCTGTTTTTCCTCAGCAAGAAGCTGCCAGGCTTTGTTATTTGTTACTTATGCAAGGGCTTCCTGCCATAGCCGAACATAATCTTAGCTTATTTGGTGATGTTATTACTCAGCTACAACAATCCGTGGGGGAACATTTTGCCACCGTGCAAGGTGGTCTTTTTACCAGTCCTGAAGTGGCTGAGGTAATGCAATGGCTTGAATCACAAGGTGCTGTTGCCATTGGTCAAACATCATGGGGGCCTACAGGTTTTTGTGCTGTAGATAATGCAGAAAAAGCGAATGCCTTGGTTTTGGAAATACAGAAAAAATTCTCCCATTTTAGCCAGCTGAGTTTTGTTTCTGCTAGTGCTAGAAATAGTGGGGGAGATGTTATTATTAACTAACCTGAGGGTTTGGTTCCACGGCATGGATGCAGAAGGTAGTCTACTTACCCACATCCGTGTGGGCATCCATCAGGAGAGGGCTTTTAAGAGCGGCGTTATTTTTTTAACTCTTCGAATGCCAATTGTGTACCACGAACACGGGCGGTAATTTTAGCGAAGGCCGTTTTTCGACTAGTTGCCATATCATCACAAAAAGGAGAAAAGCCACAATCGTCTGTCGTACCAAGTTGATTTAAAGGAATATATTTTGCAGCCATTAACACACGATCACGTACTGTTTCAACAGGTTCAACTTCTTCATTAACTACATCAATGACACCAATATAAATTTTCTGATGTGGTTGCAAATGCTCACCAATAATTTTTAGTGATTTCTCAGGATTTTTTTCACTCGCCATTTGCATATAGAAGTTACCAGATTTTAAAGACAGTAACATTGGGATTAGCTCCCCATAATCAACATCAGCACTATGTGTAGAATCATGATCTCCACCAGGGCAAGTATGGAAACCAATTCGTTGCTTTTCTTCTTCGGTGAAATGAGATAAAACCTGATTATTGATGTCTATGAACTGCTGTAAGAGTTGTTTGGAGGGGTCAAGCTTAACAGCCAAACGACCCTCGGTAAAATCAACTTGTATTTGGTAGGCGCCATTATCAAAACAGCTTCTTATATCTGCGACAGCCTCCCGTATTAAATCAGATAAGAATTGTTCTTTCGAATAATTAATAATCCCTTCTTCTGGATACAGCAAACTCATGGCAGAAGCAGAGATAACGGCTTGTTTTACAGGACGTGAGGCATATTTTTTAGCTCTGGGCAAATAGGAGCCAGCATAAGTTGCATATCTGAAAGGCCCTTGAGTCAAACGGGGTAATTGGCGTATATGTCCATCTTCAAAAGGAATGATTACTCCATCAGGCACAATATTATCTAAACCATCAAGAGGATATGTTGCAAAGCTGGATTTTGTTTGCTCACCATCACTCACAATTGGAGAGCCCGTCGCCTCGAATTGCTCTATTGTTTCACGAACAATATCATCAAATTGAATATCTAGGTCTTCCAGTGTTATTTTTCCTTCGGAATGAGCTGTTATTGCTTCCTGTAATTCTTTCGGCCTTGGGATGCTTCCTACTGGTTCGGTTGGTATTCCCCGTATAACTTGTTCTTGAGACTGAGCTGTTGTACTCATCATTTTCTCCTATTTTATTAAACAAAGGAAGATTATGAGTTTAGCAGATAGCAATGGTTACCCCCATCATTAATGTGAAGATTGAGATAAAAAGAATGCGAAGGCTAATTTTTAGTAACGTAAGCTCATAATAATAGTGTGGTTTATGATGGTTGAGTAAGACAGAACTCAGACTACCTTGTAAATCTACCAGAAAAGGATAGAATGATTTAAAATTTATTTAAAGAGTTATAAAAATATTTATGATTGCACTTGGCAAGTTTAATAAGCTAAAAATAGCGAAAGCAGAAGGTCGGATTGTTACTTTTGATGGGGGTGAATTGGGTGAAATTCAATTATTACCTGCGGATGCACCAAAAGACTGTAAAGCAGGGGATGAGCTTAATATCTTTGTTTACTTGGCAGCTAAAGGTAAATTACAAGCGACAACACGAATGCCATTTGCTCAAGTTGATGAGGTTACCTATTTAAAATGTATATCAGAAAGTCATGCTGGTGCTTTTTTAGATTGGGGCTTAGCCAAGGATTTATTATTACCTTTTAGCGAACAAACTTCAAAAGTGGTTGAAGGGCGTTATTATCTAGTAAAGATATTTTTAGATGAAGATAACTTACCGGTTGCCTCCATGTTATTGGAGGATTTTATTGAGGATGAGGCTTTTTACTTAAAAGAAGGGCAACAGGTTGACTTGGTTATTGCGCATGAAACCGATTTAGGTATGAAAGCAGTGGTTAACAATGAATACTGGGGTGTTTTATATAAAAATGAGATATTTCAGAAGTTGAGAATAGGGCAAAAAACTAAAGGATATATCAAAAAAATCAGACAGGATAATAAGATTGATTTAGTGTTGCAGCTTGGAAAATACGTTGAGAAAGTCGATTCGGTAACTGAGAAGATTTTGGCCAAATTAAAATCTCAAGGTGGAACCATGTTAATTACTGATAAAAGCCCAGCAGATGATATTTATAAAGCTTTTGGCGTAAGTAAGAAAGTGTTTAAACAGTCGGTTGGCGGATTATATAAAGCAAGGCTTATTTCTATCAGTAAAGAAGGTATTACTTTAAACCAGACACCTGAATAACATTGTAGGTTGGGTTGGCGGCTCTATCGCGTAACCCAACACTTTTGAATGATAGCTTGATTTACGCTTTTGCTAACCCAAGCTACGTTTGGTATTAAACAGTAAAATCTTAATTTGCAGTGAATGATTAATTTCAATTTTGCGTATAATAATAAAGACAAGTACAATGATAAGTACAGTTTATATTAAAAGAGGTTTGTATGGATGCAATGAGCTATTCATCACTTAGAACAAATTTGGCGAGTACGCTAGATAAGGTAAATGACAATCATAAGCCTGTATTAATAACTAGGCAAAACGGAAAACCTGCCGTCCTTATTAGCTTAGAGGATTTTCAATCTTACGAAGAAACAGCCTATTTAATGTCTAGTCCCAAAAATGCTGAACGGTTAAATGAAGCAATAAATCAAGTTGAGGCTGGAAATATCAAGCATCATCAATTGATTTCAGAATGATCTTATCGTGGGCTGATCATGCGTGGGATGATTATCTCTATTGGCAACAAGCAGACAAGAAAGTTTTAAAACGTATAAATTTATTAATCGAAAATATTAAACGGCAGCCTTTTGAGGGGACAGGAAATCCAGAACCTCTAAAACACAATTGGTCTGGTTACTGGTCAAGACGCATTAACCGCGAACATAGATTAGTTTATAAGGTACTGGATGAATCTATTTTTATTGTTCAATGCCGATATCACTATTAGGCTAATTGTGAGCTTACGGCAGTATAGCGTGAAATATCAAAATACCGCTCTTGCCCTG
>CAYYNM010000101.1:0-10944 GCA_964472945.1 uncultured Methylomarinum sp.
TCTGGGGTTCCATTTCAGAATATAATCGGTCTTGGGTCGACTAAGCCAAACACGATAATTCAGGGCATCGTGACCACTATCTAAAGCTGTCATAATTAATTAAGTATTTTAATGAGTAAATTTAAGATAGGCCTCCTTTCCTATCAAGATAACAAACTTTATAAGGACAGAGCTTATTTAGCATAATCAATTTTACAGTATATTAATACCCAAAACTAAAACCTATAAGATGTGCTGAGGTACGAAGCGCATCTTACATTTTGATGCGCTTCCTGTCGTCAGCACATCCTATATCTTTCGTATATTATTAACTTCTACTTCCTCCTCAAGTAGGAATACTATTTGTTTTAAAGCAATTCCCTGATGTCAACTCTGTTTATTCAATTGCAAGTTTTTAGAGAAAATATATCCACTTCTGGTTTTTTTAGCCTCATACATTGCCTCATCAGCCAAGTTAAGCAATATATCACCCTTTGAACTATCCTGAGGGTAAATGGCAATACCGATGCTGGTACCTAGGACATATTCCTCACCTTTTAAAATATAGGGAGCCAATAAGCTTTGAAATACTTTTTTTGTCACATTTTCAGCGGCTTTAGTTCCTGTATCAGGTAAAATCAGGGTAAACTCATCCCCTCCCATCCGTGCCGAAACATCTGAATCCCGTAAGTGGGCTTTTAATCTTTTGGCTGTTTCTTTAAGAACCTCATCACCTGCAGCATGCCCCAGGTTATCATTTATTTTTTTAAAATGATCAAGGTCTAAAAATAACAATGCCATTGATTGCTTATTCCTATGTGATAAAGCGATTAATTGCTCAAATTTCTCTTGAAATAACCGTCTATTAGCCAAGCCAGTTAACTCATCATAATAGGATAACCAGTGTAACCTTTCTTGAGTTGCTTTTATTTCAGTAATATCATGGGCAAGCCCTTCCACACCAATACAGCCCCCCTGATCATCATATATTGGTGTCTCCTGTATTGCTAAACAATGTTTGCACCCTGAATTATCAATAACATCTATTTCATAAGAAGGAATTTTTTCTCCCTTTAAAAAACGCTCCTTATATTCATCAATTTTGGTATGACTTGCAAACTCTGCAAGCCAATCCTTAAAATCACTGGAAACTTCATCAATGCCATAGCCTGCAATACTGGTAAATGATGGGCTTAAATAAGTAAAGATACCGTTCAAGTCATGCTTATAAAAGAAGTATTCCCCTCTTAAATTTTCGACTAACCCACGGTATTTTTTTTCACTATTTTCAAGCTGTTTGGTACGTTGTAAAACTTGTGTTTCAAGGTTGCCTTTTAGCTCATTAAGCTCTCGATTTGTTACCAGCAACTTATCTTTAGTGACTCTAAGTTTTCGGCTTTGATATTTAATCTGGCTAATCCATAACACCAGCACAATAAAAACAGCCAGAAATACATAGACAATATCCTGAATTGTTTCGTAATCAATGGGTTTTTTTATGGGGGGGTACCATTTGCTGTTAATTCTCTGAATCTCTGCCTCCGAAAGTGAGTCTAATCCTTTTTGAAAGATTTCTGCCAATATAGGTTCATCTTTACGCACTGCAATACTTTCATTAGCACTATTACGATCATAAAATGCTGCGACTTTAATATGACTTAGTAGGTACTTATTTTGAATAAAATAAGTGGCTGCAAAATAACTAATAGAAGCATCCACTTGCTGAGCTTCTACCGCTGAAAGTGCAGCATACATATTTTCCACATAAAAAGGCGTAATAGTAGGAAATTCTTTTAAGATTTTTTGAGAATACTGATAACCTTTAACTAAAGCAACTGTTTTTCCGGAAAGGTTACCTCGTTGCTTTATCTCTGTATTATCCTGATGAGTAACAATAACCAAGGATTTAAAAACATAAGGGCGGGTAAATATAAATTGAAATTGACGGTCAGGTCTATTGACCATGGTAGCAATAACATCAATTTCTTTATCCAGTGCAGCTTGATAAATCTCATCCCATTTTGTTCTTTTATCAATTGCAAGCTGAATATTAAGTTTTTGGCTTAATAATTTAATGGTATCAAATGAAATACCTTCTATGCCCCCTGCCTCAGTGACAAAACTATAGGGTGGAAAATATCCATCAAAAGCAATACGGACAGGTTGATGCGCTTTAAGCCATTGTTGCTCCTTTACTGTTAATTGTATAGGCTTATTTTCTTTAGTCGAAATAATTTCTTTGTGCTGTTCAAGCAAAAAGAAATTATCATAAAAGAACAAAACAAGTACAATTAAACAGCAAAAAAATATAAATTTTCTAGCCTTCTTTCTGACCTTTATCATTAGGTTAATTCCTTTTTTAAAATAGTATTAACCACACTCAAAAAACATAAATACCCAAGAAAAATTAATTTACCAAAAAATTGAGAGTCGCTACTGTGTAGCGACGAATTATCAAAAGGTAATTATAGTTGAGGGGCATAAAAAGCACACCCCTTAACCTATTCATTCAAAACTATTCTCTAGGTTGCTTAAGTGGGTCAGCACCAATCATACCTTTCATCTGTTTAACATAGTCTGAACTTGACACTTTTTCAAGTTCATTTTTAGCCTCAAGCAATCGTAACTCAATATTTAAACGTTTAATCTCATCTGCATAATTTGTTAATTTAGAGAAACTTTCTAAACTTTCAACATTTCTTTGCCACAGTGCAATATCTCTATCCTGTTTAATTTGCAAGCGCTCAAGATACCAATCAGAGGCTAATAAGTTTTCTTTAGTAAACAATGCTCTAATTTCTGGATCATGAATACCCTTACCTTGATAATCGCCCGTTGCCATAATATGCAATAAAGCATGTAAAGGCGGACAAGCATCATTAATACTCCCATCATCAATATATTGTTGAGCGACCTTTTGCTGGGTTTCAACAATATTTAGAATGCCATCAATATAATCCTCTAAATTTTGTGTTTCAGGTTTAAGAATATCTGTTGTTAATACTGCGGTAGGGTTATCAAAAATTTTACCCATAAATTCATGCACAAACTGCTCAGTAATTCGATAGCCTAATCGGCTTGCCAAAACGGTTTCACCATTATGCTCAAAATCTTCTAACTGCTCCATATAGCCATGTTCAATTAAATAGGCAGGATCCTTTTCCTTGTTTTTTAAGCGTGTCCAAATTTCAGGGATTAATAAACTAATATCATGATCCACTCTAACATTTGATCCAATATAACCTGCTGAACTAGAAAAACCTGGGTAGCCTGTTAAAATAAATGAGACCAGCGCATTATTCAAATCAGCAGTGGCTCTTAATGCATTAAATGGCCCTTTAGTTAACGCACCTTCACTACCGGCACCCGTAGTCGAGGGGGATTTCCCTGTTAATGAGCTGATAAAATCCATAAACAACTCAGGAAGTTGCTGATAATGGATGGGGTTATAAACAGCTAGTGCCCGTATTCCAGGCTCTGGTGGGTTATTGCGTCGTCCAACAAGAACAGCGTTGACCGGATGTATAATTTTATCCTGTAAGGGTATTTTACGATGTAACCTGACTCCTAAATCAGCGATATAATTACGCACAGGATTAACGACATCTGCTCGCCGTTCTAAATACCTTGGATTTTTGGTAGGTTTACCATTGACTATCCGTGGATGTGCTGATGAAACGACAATTCCTTTTCCCTCTTTATATGCTGCATCCAGTAAATCATGCATAGGCTGAGTAAATTTAGACATTGTTAAGACGTCTTCCGCCACATCAGCCAGTTTATCACCTGACAAAGGTTCATAGTTTGCAATAAAATTATCAGGGCCAGCCATATTGCGTTCTGTCTGCCTGTCATACCCAGGAATAATGGCATCATCAGGGCGTTGGAATAGGCGATACTCACAATTAGAGGTTAATTTAACACTTTCAAAAGGATCAGTTTCTGCGTTATAGCCAGGTATAGTCGAAGAAGGAACCACAACGGCAGCTGTAATATCATCCTCCATCTGAATTTTTTCAGCCGGGTAAAAATCTTGCCTTACTTTAAAAGTTCTCCAGCCACCTTCTGTATTGAACCCGACCCGTAAAAAACTGGCAATAATTTGTCTTCCTTCATATTTAAGGTCATGTCCAGGTGATCCATCGACAATATCAGCAGAAAAATAATTTCTCCAATCATCACCCCATTCTACTTGATAAAAACGCTTAATTAATAATACCAACGCCCGAATATAGGGAGGTATATCATTTAACCACTCATTAAATTCTGCTGTATAACTTGTTGAAGGTGTTAATAATTTAATAACAGAACCCAGGCTTCTATCAACACTGAGCAAGGTTCTACTATCCGGTTTATCCTGTTGCTCACTTTTAACCTTAAATCTATCAGAATAATTTTTATCAAAAATCTCTTGAACTCTATCCAGGTCTTTATTTAAATCATTAACAAATAATGAGTTATAAAGTACAGCATCACTGATTGATTTAGAGATTTCAGATTTTCCACCACCTGAAACAGTGCTGGGTTTATGACAAAATGCCCCTTCAGCATCTGTTCCTACTAACCTCCATGAAGGTGCGGCTGGATGCTTTAATAGCTCTAATTTATACCCGTTTGGTTTTATATATATTGTTCCAGGTTGCAACCTTAGTAAAGATGTTTTTTTCTCTGAATTCCAGGTTATCTTGTCATTTTTCCAGGAAATAGACTGGCTCATCACATCCATTTTTACGTCTTGAGGCACGTAAATAATTTCAGGATATTGCTTATCAATAGCATAACCTTCAGGCATAACTTGCATTAAATCGCCGTAATTTTTAACTAGCTCTTTAAAACTATAACCTTTTTCTTTACTTGCCCCACCCGCACCATACTCATTACCATGGTTCTCACAATGAAAAGCTAATGCTCCACCTGCATGCTCTTCTTCTGCAAAACCATAAAGATTGGCAGCATAACCTATTTGTGTTTTAACTTCTTTTTTACAATAGCCAAAATAGTTATCAGCCAAAATAGTGACAATAACCCCTCGTTCATCTCGCGTTGTTAGTTTAAAAGCTTGACCATCATTATAAAGTTCATCCGCTTTTTTCCAACACATACCTTCCTTACGCTGTCTTTCAGTCGCATCATCCCATTGCGGTAAATTGAGTTGTTTTTTAGTGAGCTTAACCAGGTGAGGGGCCAAAATAACGCAACCACTCTGCCCTGTCCAATGTTCCACATCTAATGCAGCATCAAACTCGGGTAAAGCAGGGTTTCCACCATTTCCAAAAATACTTTCAACAAAATCCAAATTACTGACTAGAGTCCCTGGTGCAAAAAACCGGATCTCCATACTTTTTTCTTCTGCAAGACCTGGAATAGCAGGGCAAACAACCGGCCTTAACAATAAAGAAGTAAACATATAAGCAGGCGATTCCTGGTTTGCCGTATAGGGCAAAACTGTTAAGTCTTTAGGGGGGGTCAACGCCTGTTCAAGCATTGCTGCCATAGTTTGCTTAGGAACTTCTTTTTTATCTCCAGGAACGGGTAAGCCACCCTCAGTAATATGAAATGACCCTTTAGTTGTCCTTCGATCGTTTGCGGGATTATGTAACACCCCTTGCTTAACGCGATAACTGGATACATATTCCGAATTAAATATATCCTTTCCAGCAGGTAAAGATAACTCCCTGGCTATACCATGCCTGTCCAACTCAAACGTAAGTGTTGGTAATGTTGGAATACTCTCAAGATTAAGATCTGCTAAATAGCTATTTAAGAAATCTTGTATTCTCTTATCAGCAGGATAATGATATGAATCTAGCTGGCGACTTTTTTCTACAAAACTACGCAACATATCATCAGCAGTCGCCATAAAATCAACCAAATCACCTTCCAGGCATGTAGGTTGACCGCAAGAAGCCAATTTAAGGTTAATATACAAATGTAACTTCTGATGTAATAAATCAGCGTCTTGTTCAGAAACATTCAAACCTAAGGCTTGTGATAAATCCACTTTTTTTCTCCAAATAAGCACTCAATATTAAGAGCGCAGTTTATATTTTATAATTTATCAAACAATATACTTTATATTACTTAATTCACAAGTCTTTATAGTGATAGAGGCTTTTAGCTAACAATCCAATCGTAATATTATGCATTTTACAGACTAAGGAAAACAAATGATTTTTCACATTCAGGCTTTTAATCCAGCCCCTCAAGCTCATGTTTTATTTTAATGCTGCCATGATGCCATATCTTCTATAGGTTCAAGATGGGTGTCTATATCGATTCTATCAAAATGTCTACTGAGTTCACTTTCAACCTGTTCTAGTAAATCATGGCCTTTTTGTACCGACCAATGACCCGGTACCAGAATATGTACTGATAAAAACCGTTGAGAGCCAGAATAACGAGTCCGTAATTCATGATATTCAATGCCTTGTTGCAGAACAAAATTATCCAATACTTTTTTGATAATTGCGTGTTCGTGCTTGTTTAACGCTCCATCCATTAGACCTGCAAAGGCACGCCTTATTAAGCTTATACCCGCCCAGAGGATATTAACTGCAACCAGCATAGCAATAATGGGATCTAGAATTTCCCACCCCTTGTACCCAAGCCATTGCAAAATAGCCAGTACGCCAATACCTGCAATAATACCAACGGTAGTCCATACATCTGTTAATAAATGTTTGCCATCAGCTTCTAAAGTAATGGAGTGATATTTTTTACCTGCTGAGATCAACACTCTGGCAACAATCAAATTGATAAGCGTCGCCACAAAAGAAATAAGCAAACCTAAATCTAGCTGTTGAATTAACTGTGGGTTTTGTAACCTTTCCCAGGCAGAGTAAGCAATACTAACAGCGGCCAGCAAAATCATAATACCTTCTGCACCACTGGAGAAATATTCAATTTTATCGTGTCCAAATTCATGGTCATCATCAGCAGGTTTGGCGGCGATAATCAGTGCTGATAGAGCAATAATAGCAGCAACCAGATTAATTAAAGACTCTAAGGCATCAGATAATAGGCCGACTGAGTTTGTCAGCCAATAAGCATAGCTTTTTAATGCAATGGTTGATAAAGCTGCTGCAATTGATAACCAGGCATATCGAGTTAATAAATGACGTGAATTATGCATTATTTTCCTTTTTTAATTTATTCTATCCGCAATTTTTATTACTTGAGTTATAAAATCACTTCAACTAAAAGCCCACCTAATTGACTAGAGTAGTTTAATTTAAGTTGTCCTTCATATTGTTCAATCATATATTGCACAATGGATAAGCCTAGGCCATGGCCTTCATTTATTTCATCAAACCGTGCTCCACGCTTAGTTAAGATAGCTATATTTTCCTCTGGAACCCCTTCCCCATCATCTTCAATCACTATCCGTAGCGGGTCGTCATTATTGATAGCAATCGTAACCTGAGATTTAGCCCATTTACAGGCATTATCAAGTAGGTTACCTAATAACTCCAGCATGTCTTCCCTATCAATAGCAATCATATCTTTCCCCGTGAGTGTAAATTGAATTGAGATGCCTTTTTCTTGGTACATAACTTCTAAAGCATCAATTAGTTCGGGGACTTCTTCACGCGCATTAAATTTTGAAATAATCACCCCATCTCCTGAAAACCTGGCTTGTTTTAAGACATGTTGCATAATCCTTTGCATATTTGTTGTTTGCTTTTGTAAAGATTGACACAATTCAGGCTGATCTTTTAGTACCGAACTATGCGTTAATTGCTGTATTACAGTTAAGGGTATTTTTAAAGCATGCGCTAAATCTCCTAATGCATTTCTGGATCGTTCTAAACGGTTTTCTATCACTCTCAATAAATGATTAATCTCACTGACTAATTCTAAAACTTCATCTGGTGCTTGCTGTACGTCTATTTGTTGTTGTTCACCTTGTCTAAGTTTTGTTATTTGTCTTTGTATCTGCTTAAGTGGGCTAAAACTAAGGCGTAAAATCAAAACTTGACAGATTAATAAGAAGACTAGCAAGCCTCCTACAGTGTAGCTATAACTGTTTTGAAAGGCATGTTGGCTCACAAGCGTAGGTGAAATATCTTCAGCTACTGCAATGGTATAATTTATGCCTTGTTTATAAAACCCAGATACCACAACAAGTAAAGGCTGTTTTTTAGGCCCTGTAATAGAAAGTAATCGTTGTTCACCTACTGTTAAATCAGGAATTGATAGCTCTTGATCCCACAGGGACCGTGACCTAATCAATGTTTCTTTTGCTTTAATTTGATAATACTGACCTGAAAAAGGTCTTAAATATATTGGTTCAATTTGTTCTAGGTTTAAACTTGGCTTACCTGAGCCATCAACATTCAAAGCATTAAGAATACTTTCAGCATCATGTTTTAAATGTTGCACCATATACTCTTCAGATAAAGAACGAATAGAATTATTTGTTGTTTGCCATAGGTAAGCAAAAGCCAAAACCAGGCTGACAAATAAGCCAATACTTAACTTTATTTGTATAGAGTTCATGTCAATTTACCTTTAAATATATAGCCTTGTCCTCGCCGGGTTTCAATAACTGAAGCACCTAATTTACGGCGTAAATGCCTGATATATACCTCAATAACATTGCTGTCTTTATCGGAATCTGCATCATAAATATGTTCTGTCAGTGTTGATTTGCTGATAATCTTTTCAGGGTGGAGTAACAAGTACCGAAGCAACTTAAACTCAATCCCTGTCAGCTCGATTTCGACTCCTTCTGCAGTTGTTACTACCTGCCTCTCTTCATCTAATGTAAAACCTGCAACCTGTAATATTCCAGCAGAATGTTGATTAACTCGATGCAATAATGCCTGAATACGCATTAACAATTCTTCGATATGAAAAGGCTTGGCTAAATAATCATCAGCCCCTGCTTTAAAGCCTTCCACTTTTTCATACCAGGCATCTCTGGCGGTTAAAATTAACACGGGCAATGTATTGCCACCTTCTCGCCAATTTTTTAATACCTCTAAACCACTGCGTAAAGGAAGACCAAGATCAAGTATTGCACAATCATAAATGGCTTCAAACCCTAAAAATTCAGCTTCAATACCATCGCTTGCAACATCAACGGCAAAACCAGCATTTTCCAAGTCTTTTTTTAATAATTGCAATAAATCTTCATCATCCTCAACAAGTAGTAATCGCATACTTAATCGCCTTGTTTACGTTCAATAATCATAGCCGTCTTAGCATTTACTTTTAATTCCCAGACTATACCTTTAGCATCAATAAGCTCAATTTCATACCATGGTTGATCCTCATCTATTTCTAATTCGACCTCTAAAATACGTCCTTGGGTATGACTGGACACTGCAGTGAGAATTCTTTCCAAAGATAATATTTCCCCTGCATCCAACATTTTTTTTGCTTGATTATAATCAGTCTCTGCAAAAGTTAATTGATTGAAAAAAACAAATAATATTATTAAACTCACAAGATATTTAAGTTGCTTTTTCATTTTTACTCTCTCTTTCCAGGCAAGTCATCATGATCATTTTTACGTTTATAACCTGTTAACATGGCTTTGCTTAAATTTTCTTTATGTAAATAGCTTTCAAAAACAACACCAATAATATGGATAAAAACGAATACTACCGTTAAGTTAGCAAAAAGTTCATGAGCTTCCTCCCATAGCCCCTCATTTTCCATACCTATTATTGCTAAAGGCCCTGCATTTTCTTCAGCACCATAAACTGCTAGCCCCGTCATAGTTGTTAATAGAAGGCTAACAAGTAATAAAACAATCATAATGGCACCCGCTGGATTATGGCCGATGTATCGCTTAGCTTTATATACAAATGAATCTTTAAAATATGCAATAGCAGTGCTAGGGGAACATAAAAAATTAGTAAAGCGGGCATACTTACCGCCTATAAAACCCCATAACAAACGAAAAACCAGCAAGCCTGCAATAACATAGCCAGCCCATACATGTAGTGTTAGAAAATCATCTTCAGTAATATATGCAATCAAAAAAGCACACACTAAAAGCCAATGAAATATGCGTAAGGGTAGATCCCAAACCTTGGTAGTATTTTCTGTATTCATTTTGTTTATCCTCTTTTTTAGTCGCTGCTAAATTTACCAGTAGAACCTGAAATAAAACTGAAAATGTATTTTTAAAATAGGAAAAAAGCGAGGAAAGTAATTTACAGTGGCCGTTAAGTAAGAGGACATAAAATATCTAACATTTTTACCACCGAGATCACTGAGAATACAGAGTTTTTTGAACGTTTAGCCGCCGTGTTTGTAGTCCCTGAAACTTTAAATGTTTGCAGTACAGTGAGTAATAGTGGTTGTATTTTGATTCGAGAGATTGTCATAAGCGTGTAGCTTACCTTCTTATGAGAATGGAATGAGGTTACACTTTATTATATCGGCGTGGAGGCTCTTTTCCCCGCGATAGCGGCTTCGTCCAACAAGTCAATTAACAGCGACCACAAAAAGGAAACGGGAAGGAGAAGCCTTGCAAAACACAAGCAAGCTAAACTTGATTATATGGCAAGGCTACTCAGAATAGAATTATCAGTCAGTTATATCATGTGACTTCCAAAAATTCAGAATTCAAGACCTATCACCTTTTTCTTTATTAGATTTTTCAATTGACATAAGGCTTAAATTAAATTATAAATGCAGAAGAACTTACTTGTTAAGCTGTGTATTTAGCCGGATAATGCCAATAAATAGCGCGAATTAACAGGATAAGCTAGAAAACTGTCAAATACGCCTGATTTAAAGCTCAATACCGCAGAATACTCGGTCAAAAAGTCAGGGGACTAATATCCTGTCGTCTATGCCTGATTATTCGGTGAATACAGTGGAATATACGGGCGATTGTGCCTGTTAATAATAATGTTATGAAATAACTGGGGTCAGGTACAAATTAGAAAATGAATAACTGGGGTCAGGTACAAATTAAATTCTGAAATGGGAGGCATGTTGCCATCC
>CAYYNM010000102.1:0-10938 GCA_964472945.1 uncultured Methylomarinum sp.
AAGCCCAAGAACTCAGAGACTGTGAAAGTAGATGCTTTTGGCTCCCCCTCTGTGAAAAGTAGGGGCTGAGGGAGATTTTATTTTAAATATAAAGCTTTTAATATCAATGCCTTATTTATTTATAAAATCCCTCTCACCCCCCCTTTTCCAAAGGGGAGGTAAAAAAGAGAATACTTTCACAGCCTCTCAGATTAACTTCCGTCTTCGGAACAACAATACCTTTAGAATTAACTAAACTATTTGGTAGTGGGTTAAATTTGTAGCTTTAACAAATACATTCTCATTAATAACAGCCCTTTGGGGCGCAGGTTTTAACCTGCATTCTTTAGCGCAAAGAGCAGGCTAAAGCCTGCACCCCATAATGGATAAATTGTTAAAATAAGCCTTATCAGACTCACTCCCAACTATTTTTATGGTCTACACTTATCGGACTACTGAAATATAAAATCCTAGCTATACTTCGCGCGGTCGTGACTGCGCGAAGTATATATACAAACCACAGCTTAATAAAAATAAAGACTAGAATTTTGTAGAGCGGACTTTAGTCCGCTATAGAGACCCTTTGTAGCAATTATTGCAAACTGAAACTCGCTCTACAACATTAAGCTGTGGTTTGTTAATAACCTTAAAACTCAGTCTCTCTCACAATTGTTTTCTATAAAAAGGCCCACCTTTTATGTACCAACTACACATTATTTTTCAGTCATCCCCTGAACTCCTTACGGCTTTAGTTCTTATTATTGGTTTGCTTGTGGGTAGCTTTTTAAATGTTGTTATCTACCGACTGCCTGTAATGATGGATATTGGCTGGAAAAAAGAATGTAAAGAATATTTAGAAATTGAAGATAACGATGACAAGGTTGAGCCTTTCAATCTTATGCTTCCCTTATCTCGTTGCCCAAGTTGTAATGTAGCCATCAAACCTTACCAAAATATTCCTGTTATCAGTTATTTATTTTTGCGAGGAAAGTGTGCAAATTGCAAGACCCATATTGCTCTGCGTTACCCTTTAATTGAAGCATTTACCGGAATCACATCAGCAATAGTGGCTTATCATTTTGGTTATACCATTGAAATGGGGTTTGCATTATTACTTACCTGGGCACTTATTGCGCTTAGTTTTATTGATATAGACCAGCAACTATTACCTGATTCAATTACCTTACCTATGTTGTGGCTGGGCTTATTTTTAAGTTTGTTTTCAACCTTTACCGATACAGATTCTAGTATTATTGGGGCTATTGCAGGCTATCTTAGCTTATGGAGTGTTTATCAACTCTTTAAACTGGCAACAGGAAAAGAAGGTATGGGCTATGGTGATTTTAAATTACTCTCTTTGTTTGGTGCATGGCTAGGCTGGCAATATATACCTCTTATTATTATACTCTCGTCTTTAGTGGGGGCTGTTATTGGTATTTCCATGGTCTTATTGGTTAAAAAAGACCGTAATATCCCTATTCCCTTTGGGCCTTATTTAGCAGCGGCAGGGTGGTTGGCATTATTATGGGGCGATAAAATAAATACACTTTATCTAAATACAATGGGGCTTTAAAAGGATGATAAAAATTGCTTTAACAGGAGGGATAGGTAGCGGGAAATCAACAATCACTGATCTTTTCAGTCAATATAACACGCCCATTATTGATGCAGATGTTATTGCCCATCAACTGGTAGAACCTGGAAAACCAGCTCTTACCCAGTTACAACAAGTCTTTGGTAAATCCATTATCAATAATGACAATAGTTTAAATAGAACTTTTGTAAGAGAAATGATTTTTTCTGATAAAGATAAAAAACTACAATTAGAATCCATTCTTCACCCCCTGATATTTCAACAAATGCAAGCAGAGTGTAATAAACAAACTTATCATTATGGCATTCTTGCTATTCCACTGTTATTTGAAACAAAGATGAGCCATTTTGTTGACCGGATTTTAGTGGTTGATTGTCCAGTAGAAACTCAAATTGAGCGTATTAGACAGCGAGACAAACTTTCAGACACTCGTATTTTATCTATTATTTCTAGCCAGACCTCTCGTAAATTAAGGTTATCTTACGCTGATGATGTAATTGATAACTCTAATTCGACATCTCAACTTGCAGAACAAGTCAAAAAGCTTCACAATTATTATCTTAACCTGTAAAGATAGATTAACCTTGTTACTATTCAAAGTATCATTACATCTAAAATGGTGTAAGACTCAACAAATTAGAATAGCAGCAACAATTTAGGTAACTTTGTTTGTGAATACACCTACCATCTACGAATTTCCTTTAAACGAAAGAATTCGAGTATTTATGCGACTAGAACAGTTATTTGAACAACTCAATCATTTTATGAGTGGTTCAACTGTTTCTGATAGCCGTGCAGTTATCTCAGTTTTACTTGATATTCTAATGATTTTTAGTCGAAATGATTTAAAATCTGAATTACTTAAAGAACTAGACCGTCATTCAAAAACTCTCAATCTAATTTCAAATAACCAAGGGGTTGATACTGAAAAACTCAACCAGATTTTAACTAACCTAGGTAATATTAGTAAAAATTTATATAATACCAATGGCAAAATTGGAGTTAAAATAATGGAGAGCGATTTATTTCAAAGTATTTCTCAACGCAGCTCTATCCCAGGAGGCACTTGTTCTTTTGACTTACCTGCTTTTCATTATTGGTTAGAACAAGATGCCGAAAATCAACAACACGATTTGAACCAATGGACAGAACCCCTTGCCAATATTCGTGCAGCAATAGAACTCATCCTTAATTTTATTCGCCAAAGCAGCCTTCCCACTCAGCAATATGCTACCGCTGGTTTTTTTCAATTAGCACTAGACAAATCGCAGTCATTTCAGCTTATTAGAGTATCTATAGACCCTTCACTTCCTCTCTTTGCTGAAATAAGTGGGGGTAAACACCGGTTTACTATCCGTTTTATGTCCCCTTCTTCTGGTAAAAAACGTCCTCAACAAATAACTGAAGATGTTTCTTTTTCACTGACTAGCTGTATTTTCTAATGGATACAAAAAAAACATCAAGTAAAATAATTATTGTTTCCTGCCCTACCTGTCAAAAAAGTGTGAGCTGGACTACAGAAGAATTATTTAGGCCTTTTTGCAGTGAACGCTGTAAACTGATTGATCTGGGAGAGTGGGCGGCTGAAGAAAAAGTTATACCTGGCCAGCAAATTCATTAACCCTTTATTCTGCCCTTAAAGCATCTAAAGGTTGTAATTTTGCCGCTTTCATAGCGGGAATGACCCCAGCAATTATTCCAATCAGTAAAGAGACAATAAATGCAGCTAATATGTAAAACCAGGCTAATTGCACAGGTAAACCAGGAGCGATAAACTTAATCAACTGCACAGTAATAATACCCAGAAAAACACCTACAACACCACCGATAAAGCTTAAGACTAACGCTTCTGACAAAAACACTTTAAAAATCATCCCTTGCTCGGCTCCCACTGCCCGCAATAAACCAATTTCTGAAATACGTTCTGAAACTGCGATGGTCATTATTGTTAAAATACCAACAGCCCCCACTAATAAAGAAATACTCCCTAATGCTGCAACAGATAAAGTTAGTATATTTAAAATTGAATCCATACTTTTTAACATCTGGTCTTGAGTAATAATAGAGAAATCTTCTCGCCCATGACGACGCTGTAGTAAACGTTTAACCTCTTTTTCAATACTTTCTGACCGTTTTTGTTTGCTGTATAACAGATCAATTTCCATCAAGCTTTCTCTATCAAACATATCAAGTGCTTTAGCTATTGGAATATAAATCGTATCATCCATATCATATCCCATCATTTGCCCTTTTTTTTCCATAACACCTAACACTCGAAATCGGTCACGCCCAATACGAATACGTTGCCCCAAAGGGTTTGCTTCGGCAAATAATTCTACTGCTAATTTATGTCCCAATACCGCAAAGGCACGTGGGTTGACTTGCTCATTTTTGGGCAAAAACCGTCCCTGAGCCACTTTTATTTTCCATATTTCTGGCACAGCAGCTCCTACCCCTAAGACGGTAGTACGTCTTTGTCTTTTCTCTGCTTCTATTCTTGCATTACCCTGAACTAAAGGTAAAACAGCAATAACATTATCCAGCTTAGCTAAACTAACGGCATCAGCAAGTGACAAAGGTCGAACAGTATTAATTGTTGCGCCAGAAAGTCCCAGAGTTGTCGTTTTACCTGGAAACACGGCTATAAGATTAGTCCCAAACTGAGTAAATTCAGCAAGTACATAACGATGAACTCCACGCCCTATCGAGCTTAAAATAATAACAGATGCGATACCAATAATAAGTCCTAGGGCTGTTAATATAGATCGCAATTTATGACTAATAACCGTCCGATAAGCTAAATTTATAATATCTATATACTGCATATTACCTCTTTCCAAGAGCAATAACGGGGTTCATTCCTGCCGCTTGTTTAGCCGGTAACACACCAAATATCAGTGCCGTTAATAAAGAAACGGCTAGTGCAGAAAAAACAGCCCAAACAGGTAAATAAACTGGAAACTCAGGGTAAATTATTTGTAAAGCCATTAAGCTCACTTTACCCAATATAACTCCTGTTAATGCACCCGCAACTGATAACATCATGGCCTCTGTCAAGAATAGCCATAAAATTTGCTGTTTAGTTGCTCCCAAGGCCTTTAACAAACCAATTTCAGCCGTGCGTTGAGTGACACTGACCCACATCACATTCATCACCAATACGCCTGCAACAGCTAAACTAATACTGGCAATACTCGCCACCGTTAGCGTCAATGCTGTTAATATCTTATCAAATGTATTAACAACACTATCTTGAGTAATCAAGGTGACATCATCTTCACCTTCATGCCGCTGCTTGATAATCTTGCTAATATCATCAACTGCCTTAATCATCCCCTTTTTAGATTTAGTTTCTACCAAAATCCGAAATAAGGATTGGGTATTAAATAATGCTTGAGCTGAAGCAACAGGAATAATGACCATATCATCAAAATTAACACCAATAGATTGCCCTTCTGATTCCAATATTCCTATTACTCTAAAACGCCGGTCATTAATCCGCAACCATTTTCCAACCGCCTGCTGCTGGGCAAATAACTCACCCTTAATTGTTTGTCCAATCACACAAATAGATAAAGCTTTATCAATATCAGTGACAGGTAAAAAATGTCCTTGAGACAGGCTTAAATGCCGAACTCGTCGCAAGGCGGAAGTAGAACCAAGAATAGTCACTTCTCGTTCCAACCCTTTAGTCGATACCGGTGCTGCACCGATCGAAACAGGAGCTATAGCCGCAATATGATGGCTTCTATATAAAGCATCTGCATCAGCTAAGGTTAAATCTCTTGGTGTGGCCCCAAAGAGCGGAGGTTGTCCCCCGGTTGTTTCGGCGCGCCCGGGTAAAACAATGATTAAATTTGTTCCTAAAGATTGAAATTCATTAACAATATAAAGTCGAGCACTTTCCCCTAAAGCCGTTAATATAGTAACAGATGCTATCCCTATACTCATCGCTAATACTATCAGCAACACTCTAACAGGCTGAGCTTTAATTGCCGTATAAGAGAATAATAAGGTATCTCGAACCATCATAACTAAATAATTTCCCCATCAATTAGGCGAATTGTACGCTGAGCACGTCTACCTAAATTTTCATCATGAGTAATCATAACTAAAGTTGTATTCCTTTGCTGCAAGTTCTCTAGCAATTCAATAATACCCTCACCTGATTTACTATCCAGGTTACCCGTTGGTTCATCTGCCAACAATATTTGAGGCTGCATAATCATTGCCCGGGCTATTGCAACTCGTTGTATCTGTCCTCCCGAAAGCTGGTCTGGGCGGTGATTTGCGCGCTGTAGTAGATTAACAGCGGCTAAAGCATCAATAACTCGCTGCTGCCTTTCTGGTTTAGGAATACCCGCCAGGATCATAGGTATTTCAATATTTTCTGCAGCAGAATAACGGGCTATTAAATGAAAAAACTGAAAGACAAAACCAATATTCTCTCGCCTAACCTTGGCCAACTGGTCATCATTTAATTGCGTAACCAGCTGATTATTTAAAGTGTATTTTCCGGATGTTGGTTGATCAAGCAAAGCAATAACATTGAGCAAGGTTGATTTTCCTGAACCTGAAGGCCCCATAATCGAAACATATTCACCCTTTTTTATCGTGAGGTTAATATTATTCAGGGCATAAACACGCTGTTCCCCAACTTGGAAAATGCGCTGTATATTTTCTAATTCAATCATTTTTCTTCAACAACATAGGCACCAGGCTTAACACCATCACGACCTACTGACCGAACGATTAAATCTCCCGCTGATAAACCCGATAAAACTTCCACATAATTCCAGTTTGCCAAGCCAGCTTTAAATTTAGCCTCTTGTAATTGACCATTTTTTCCAATCAATAAGACTTGATTTTGCTCTAACACTGCTTCTGCTGGCACTCTTAAAACAGACTTATGCTGAGCAACCAAAACTTCTATATCAGCACTATATCCAGGTAATAAACTCTTTAAATCCTCGGGCTTGTTCAACTTAACTTCCACCTCTACTGTTCGTGCCTGCTTTTCTTTTTCTAACACATAAGGAGCAATACGAGATACCACACCTGAACATCGTGGTTGTTTAAATGCATCCAAACTGACACAAACAGACATACCCACATTAATTTGAGCAGCATCGACTTCATCAATTGGCGCTGAAACCGTTAAACAACTAATATCCAATAAATCTATAGGCGGCAGTGTCGGAATTCCTGGTGGTGAAGGGGTAACATACTCACCCAGCTCAGCATTAATTTCAGCAATAGTTCCATCAAAAGGAGCGCGTACAATGGTCCGTTCAATAGATTGCTCAACTATAGCTAAATTTGCTTTACTCACCTCAATTTCTGCCCGTGCAGCTAAACAGGCTGATGCTTGAGCCTTAGCTTGAGTCGTGGATTGATCCACTTGCTCATCAGAAATAATATGATCTACTTTCTTTAATCGTTCTATCCGCTTAGCATCACGTTTAGCACCCGCTGCCAATTCACAAACTTGTTTTGCATTAGCCTGATTAACCTTAATCTGTGCTTGCTGTAATCTTAATTGTGCCTTTAAGTCACCATTCCACACTTCCAGCAACACTTGTTGTTGCTTGACTTTATCACCCTCCTTAACAAAAAGTTTAGCCACATTTCCGCCAGTAGAAGGTGCTAAATAAGCTCTGCGACAAGCTTTGATAGTACCTACACGCGTATTAGACACACTGGATTTTACTTCACCCTTTGCAATCTTATAGACAGTAACAGCAATATACTCTGGTCTTTTACTAAAATAATAAGCCATACCAGCTAGCAAAATTATAAAGAAAAATATCAATCCTTTTTTCATCATTTTGGGCAGTTCTATTTTTCGTTAATTATTCTACTTTCTCTTATATATTAATTTTGACTTTAGTGCTATATATTTCAGAGTTTATAGCCCATAAATACAGCACAAAATAAATATAATTAAAATTTTAATCTATACTGTTTATTTATTAAAGATAAACTTGGCAGTGAGCCAAATCAATGTTTTGAATCATTGTTTTTTTATTTAAAAAACACCTTTTCATAATTAACAACCTTTGGGACAGAGTGCTTTAAAATATAATTTAGTCACTGCTTACCCTCCTCCCTTTTTTCAATATTAAGGTTTTCAAATGAATGCTCAATCTTTAGCCAATCAAGTAAAATCACTATTTTCATTGCCTGAAGTGGCATTAAGAGTCAACGAAGTTCTTAATTCTTCCAACCCTTCAAATAAGGAACTAGAAGAAATTATCATTAATGATCCTGCCTTAACTGCAAAAATTTTAAAAATCGTTAATAGCTCTTATTTTGGCTTCCCAGCAACAATAGATACCGTTTCCCGAGCTATCACGATTATTGGGCTAAAAGAGTTAAGAATCCTGGTACTCACAACTTCAGTAACCACAACCTTTAAAGGTGTACCAGCCGAGTTAATTGATATGGATATTTTTTGGTTTCATAGTATTACCAGTGCTGTGCTCGCTAAATTACTGGCTAAACGGCTCAATCATTCTGACCATGAACGCTTATATATTGGTGGTTTACTGCATAGTATTGGCAGGTTAATTTATGTCACTCAATGCCCTGAAATATCACGAGAAATTCTCAACCAAAAAGGCCTGGGGGAAGATGCAATTATTGCTGCCGAAATTGAGCATTTAGGATTTAATTACGCAGAATTAGGTGCAGAACTATTAAAAATTTGGCAACTCCCTGAAAACATCTGGCAAATGATTAGCCACCACCTTGACCCATTGAATTCAAAACAATTTATCCAGGATACTTGCTTACTTCATGTGGCCAGTCAAATCGCCAGTAGTATAGAGCCTTGTGCAAAATATGATTTTAATGTGGAAGAAATTGAACCTCATTACATACCTGGCGTTATTGAACACCTGGGTTTATCGCCCAATCAAATTTCATACTGTATTGATGAAGCACTACTACAATCTTTTGATATTATTAGTATCATTAACCCAAAAGCAACTTCAATTTTTTAACCTTGCACAAGGATTGAATTAGCCAGTTATTTAGCAAAAACACCCTCACTAATATTTCTAATCATTTGTAAAAACAAGGGCTCCCTACTCTCTTCTACCTTATCCTGGGCAATCATATTCATTTCCCCTACCCCAGCAAACAAGTCAGTAAAAGATTGATTTGTTAATGAATTGAGTTTTGAATGAGTATCAGCCATTGATGCTTTTGCCTGAGCTAAAAAATCCCCTGCCTGTTTTAATAAATCAGTGTTAATATTTTGTTCTGGAACAGTTGTTTGTTGATAGGCTGCAACGGCTTGAACAGATTTTTCCTTTCTCAAGTCCATAGAAAAACTGGCTATTTGCTCGGTATCAAACCCCATTTTCTGAGCATGTTTAAAAGCTGATTTTACATTTCCATTAAAGAACTTATCACTTACTTTACTCATTTTATTAATCAGCTCCGTAAGCGATTTTTGCTCCTCTTTATTCAAATCGCCTTCAATGCTTATGCTAAAACCAGACTCTACTGAATTACTTTCACTATAAGCAATTACCTTGCTATTTCCTTGCTCAGCTTGTAGCGTGCTACTACTGTTTGTTGCCGATTGATTTAAACTAATCGTTACAATATCACCTTGTTTAGTTTTAATTTGTATATCTGCTGAATGACTCACACGGGTCGCGGTACTTTTTAACGCCACCTCAGAGCTAACAACTTTAGAGCTAGTGTTTTCTAGCCGTTTACCTGGGTGATACGAATCATTAGCTAGTCTGCCACCTCGTTTATAATTATCATCTACTTTTTCTTGCTTATGAGAATCATGTTTATTTGAATCAATATCTGTTAAAAAAGATTGAGGTAAAGAAAATGACGGAGAAAGTGATTGTGTATACATAGCGAATCCACCTAAGATAGTTACTATTTCAGTATCGGCAGCAATTATAATTTCTTTAATCAATCTTACATTCATATCAGCAAAGGTTATTATTTGATTTTATGCTCTTCGCCTTTTATGATTGAAAGATACTTCACATAGTTACGACTGCTGCTTTACCCATTTAACAAAAGGCAATTCAAATGACCATCTCCCAACATAAGTTATTTTTACTTTTATTTATTTCCTTTTTTTTATTGAGTCCCTTAGTGCATGCTGCTGATATAAAAGCAGGAAAAAATAAAGCAGAGGTATGCCAAGGATGTCATGGAATAGAAGGCAAAAGCCAAAGCGCTTATTACCCAAACCTGGCCGGCCAACGTGCTTTATATCTTGAAAATCAACTAAAAGCATTTCAATCAGGAAGACGAATCAACCCTATGATGCAATCAATGGCTAAAAACTTAAGTAAACAAGAGATACAAAATATCTCTGCTTATTTTGCCAGTATTGCATTAGAAAAAGATAAAAATAGCCCCCTTATTGGTACCAAAGGGAAAAACAAAATTGCCATGTGCTTAGGTTGTCATGGCAGCACAGCAAGAGGCCTGGCAAGCTTCCCAAGGCTTGCAGGTCAACAGCCTGCCTATTTAAAAAAACAGCTACTAAATTTTAAAAACAAGACACGAAAAGGTGGACCAATGAATAGTATTGCTGCATCATTATCTGAACAAGATATTGATGAAATTGTGACTTATCTAGGTAATTTGTAACTTATAAATAGAGGTTCTATTATGGAAAACTTTAGTGTTGATGCCTATACACCCAAAGAAATTGCACAACGAATTGAAAAAATTAGTATTAGTAAAAGTACCTTAGACCCACTAAGAGTGTTTGCCTTATCTTTGTTAGCAGGTGCATTTATCGCTTTTGCCGCAGTTTTTTATACCCTCGTTATTCACGATTCCACCCTAAGTTCAGGTATCACAAGGCTATTAGGTGGCTTAGCCTTTTGCCTCGGTTTGATTTTAGTGATTGTTGCAGGAGCAGAACTATTCACCGGCAATAATTTATTAGTGATGGCCTATGTTGATAAAAAAATAACTTTGAAACAGTTGATGACCAACTGGTTAATTGTTTTTGTTGGTAATTTAGTTGGATCCATAGGGATTGTTATCTTAATTTTCTTGAGTGACCAATGGTTAATAAGTGGCGGGGCTCTTGGAGCTAAAGCAATAGTAATTGCTAATAGTAAAGTGAATTTAGATTTTATACCTGCATTTTCTCGCGGTATATTATGTAACGCACTGGTCTGCATGTCAGTATGGATGTGCTTTGCCTGCCATTCTGTTACCGATAAAATATTAACCATACTATTTCCAATCACAGGTTTTGTAGCAATGGGATTTGAACACTCTGTCGCAAATATGTATTTTATTCCAGCCGGTATATTAGCGCAGATGAACCCTGATATTCTGCAAATGGTTGACCCATCAATTGATCT
>CAYYNM010000103.1:0-10895 GCA_964472945.1 uncultured Methylomarinum sp.
CCCCCCGTTTTTCAGCACTTTACAAAAGCAACAATTAAAAACTGGAACATAGAGTATATAGCTATGAAATAATAAGCACTCAATAAAGCACCTGCTTGCTCTATTGATCGGATTCTGGTTTTGAATATTCCAAGGTAACAAAGCCTCAACCGGTACGTGGACAGGGTAATACTTTTAACTCACGTTCGACTACTTTACTTTTGCTTTGTTCACCTCTTTATCCAATCGCCTTGGGTAAGCTAATAATTTTGACTGATGCTATGATACAGGTCTGGTTGTGATCGCGAAGTGAACTATTTGGGGAGGGGGAGTGTGTTATCCCCACCTCACTTAGAGGATTTACGTATGAGAGTCAGGCAGCATTTTTTAATGTGACTGACAAACAGTAGGTAGCTAAAGATTTATTTTAATTTGTGTGGAGAAAAAATATGAAAATTAAATATTTATTGTTAATTGTTTTATTGTTGAGCTTAACCGCTTGTGGGCCCAAAAATGTTAAATCAACTGAGGCGTCAGCAGCTCTTAAATATACAGGTACGGGGACTTTAATAATTCGCCCTGTTATATTTAGTAAAGATATTGCAATTAGAGAGGCTGTTAGAAATGAATGTGATTTAATCAATAAGCTAACTCATTTTATTGAACAGAATGCCGTTAGTCAGTACGCAAATATCTTGACTGATTCTAACTCTAGAAACAGAAAGGCACAAATTTTAACCGTAGAAATTAATCAGGTACAAGGCGGTGGAGGTGGTGCATGGTCAGGTGCAAAAGTGGTTTTTGTGAAAGGTAAACTAACTAAAAATGGTCATACCTTGGGTGATTTTAAAGCCAGAAGGTACTCAGGTGGTGGAATGTTTGGTGCTTATAAAGGAACCTGTGCAATTTTAGGCCGCTGTGTAAGGACGCTCGGAAAAGATATTGCTAATTGGTTACAAAATCCAAAGCGTAACTCTGTTTTAGGGGACCTATAAAGTATCAGTTATTATGTCGGTGAGAGTCTGTTGACCTGGTAAAACTTGAAGCTATTTATCTTTAATAAATATGAAACAAATCCCTAGTAAATGTGATGCCGTCGTTATTGGTGGTGGGCCGGCAGGAAGTAGTGCTGCAACACATTTGGCTCTTGCTGGTATTGATGTGGTGTTATTAGAAAAAGCCCAATTCCCCCGTAATCAAGTTGGAGAAAGTCTTATTCCCCATTTTTGGAAATTTACTGATATGACGAAGGTATCAGAAAAAATTCAACAAGAGGGATTTGTTGCAAAAGGCGGAGCGGTAACTATTTGGGACAATCAAGTTCATCAAATTAAGTTTTCTGAATTTGGTTTCACACGGCCGGGTTTACATGTCGAGCGAGATAGGTTTGATGATATTTTATTAAAGCATGCAGAAAGTTGTGGTGCGAATATTTTTAATCAAATAGCCGTTAAAAGCGTAGACTTTAGTAATTCAGAAACACCGAGAGTTTTTTACACAGATAAGCGAGAACAAGCTTATATAGAAAATTCAATTGATTGTAAATATGTATTGGATGCGAGTGGAAGTAGTACATGTTTAGCTAACCAATTTAAATCACGGCAAACTATTAGTGCTGAGCTTAATTTTTTATCAATGTGGGGTTATTTTAAGCATTCGTCTTTTGTGGGGGTAGATAGAAACTGTCATAAAATTGAAGCCTTAGATAAAGTTAAACCGGTTACTTTTGTGATGTCTTTTGGAGGCGGTTGGTTATGGCATATAGTCTTGCGAGAGAAAACCAGCGTAGGTTTTATTTTACCAACCAAAACAACAGTTGGGATGAACCGACAACAGCGCGAAGTTTTTTTTAGAAAAAGCTGTAAACAACTCCCTCATTTAAGTACCTTACTAGCCCCTGCACAGTTTATTGAAGGTTCTCTGGAATTTAGACCCGATTACTCTTATTATTCAACAAATGTATGTGGAGAAAATTATTATTGTATTGGCGACTCTGGTGCTTTTGTAGACCCTGTTTTTTCACATGGTGTGCAAAATGCTTTTTATAATGCGGCAATTGCAACAACAGCTATTAAGGCATCACTAAAAAACCCTAAAAATAGAAAACGTTATAGCCAATTATGTGAAAGTCGAATGCAGCAGTTTTATGGTTTTTCAAGGGCTTTAGCATTAGGTGAATTTGGTAATAATGGTATTAAGCCCGATTTAGTTAAAAATTTAATGAAATCCTTACCCCCCTTAGAGTTGGAATTACTTTTACTGGCTTCAGCAATGACTAATAGATCAGATAATTTTTATAAACTACTTAATGAAGCTGGGTTGTTGGAAGCGTTTGAAGATAGTTCTTCTATTAAGTCTATGGGGAGATTTGATCAGTTAAGGTTTTAACTTTGCATAACTATATAAAAATCACAGCTTGATTTAATCACACTTTGTAGAGCAGACTTCAGTCCGCTAAACTAAAACCTGAATCCGTGACTTCACTACGGCACAGAACACAAGCCATTGATTCCACAGCGGTTAAAAAAATACCCGCTTAACCTATGGGTGAAGCTAAGATTTTTTGAGCCACATGGATGTGGTGAATGTCGATTATGCAGGAGCAATAATCTGACTAAATCCCCTGTGAAACCAATATCTTGAGCCCTGTTTCCGCATTGAAGTCACGGATTCAGGTTTAATTAAAAAGAGATAATAGCTTAGATAAATACTGGTCTATACCTTGAGTGTTAGGAATATTTTGTTTTGGGGCGATTAGTTCAGGTGTAAGTGCAAAATTAATCTGCAATTGAGCCATTGTTTCTTTAGCTTTTTTTACTGAAGCAAAAGGCCCGGCAACAACAATATATTCTTTATTTCCAGATAATACATGAGCAGGAATTTTCGGGCCTTGGTGGTTTAGCATTACTGCAAGCCGTTGAGCTAATTGTTGCTTAGAAAATGTAGTGACTTTAATACGCCATGAGTTTTGGTTTAAGGGTGCTGGTTTGATTTTGTCGCTTAAGTTATTAGGGTGATATAACTTAAGAACGGAACCTGGCTCATGGTTGTCTGCAAAAATTGAAATTACCACACCATTTTTTTTAGCTATTGCATGGTCAACTTTTTGCCATGCAATAGCTCTTTTTTCTTTACGCTCAATTCGCTTTAGTTTTTTTATAAAGTTTGCCAGGTAACGCCTGTTTTGTTTTTTGCTTGTATGAGGTGTAGGGAAAATCTGAATAAATAATTGCTGTTTGTCTCTGCCAATAAGATATGGCTGGTTAAGTAACTGGACTGGCATTTGAGTTGTTACTTGTTTAAATAATATAGCAATATCTTCTGGGTATAAACGCACACAGCCATGGCTAACAGCCATTCCAACACCATAAGGTTTATTAGTGCTATGGATTAAATATCCGGGAATGCCAAGACGTATTGCATAATCACCTAAGGGGTTATTCGGGCCGGCAGCTACAATTTTAGGTAATGGATCACCTTTTTTCGCATGCTCTAAGCGAATTGATTTGGGTACAACCCAGCGAGGGTGTTGTTTTTTAGCAATTATTTTTGTCTTACCCGTAGGGGTTAACCAGCCTTTACGCCCAATTCCAATGGGAAAGGTCAGCATTTTATGTCGCCTGTTTTTAGGGAAATAAAATAACCGTTTAGCCGCTAAATTAAGTACTAAGCCTTTTTTAGTAGCATCAGGCAAAATAAATTTTGCAGGCAAATTAAGAATATGTCCCGACCCAGGAATCCAGGGATCTACACCTGGGTTGGCCATGGATATTTCATCAAAGCCCAAACCATAATATCTAGCTATCAGAGGTAAAGAATCTCCATCTTGTAGCTCTACTGTTGCTATTTTTCCAAATGTAGACTGTTTGTCTGATAAGAAAAAGGTATGTTGAATCCTTGTATCAAGCTTGTCATCATCTTGAAAAATAGGAAAAGAAAACGATTGGCACGCAGTTAAAAATACTTGTGATAGTAATATCAGAATAGCTTTAGGAAAATATTTTATGACCATCATTTATAGTGCGATTTTATGATAAGTTCTTTATAGAGAATAGTCTCTAGGTTACTGCTAATTAATCGTAATCACAATTATTTATAGCCTTCTCCGGTGCCTAGTAGTGCGGCAATAATATTTTTCTGTATTTCAGATGAGCCAGAAAACAAGCGACTGGCCAATGCATCATTGACAAACCCAGCTATTGGGCTGTCTTTAATAAGGCTACTACTACCCAAAATTTGTACAGCATCTAAACTTGATTGCAAGAATGCTTCAGCAGCAAATAACTTGGTTTGTGCACTGGCAAGAGTAATACGTTTATTTTGGTCTTTTAATCTTGCACACTCATTGACCCATAACTTGATAGTATCAAGCCTAATTTTCATTTCAGCAATGGTGTGGCTAATAGCCTGATTTTTTCCTAAATGACTACCATTTACTCTACGTTGACGGCTAAACTGAATCACTTGTTTTAATTGCCACTCCATAACTCCACATATTCCTGCGAAGATAAAAGCACGCTCTAATTCTAATGCTTGCTGGATCATCATATTTCCAGCACCTGTTTTACCAAGCTGTCTTTCCAGTGGTATAACACAGTTTTCTAACACCACATCACCCATTGTTGCCGTTTTACAGCCAGAAACGTCGGGGGAATTTTTAAAATTAGCACCTTTGTCTTCAGCATGAATAATAAAGGCGGATAGTTTATTCTCTAAACGTGCATAAACAACTAATAAGTCGGCAATCGGTGTGTTTGTGATAAACCGCTTATGACCATTAAGTTGAATACCCGTTGCCGTTATTTCAGCCGTCATTTCTAATGCATTAAGATCTGACCCAGCCTGTGGTTCAGTGATTGCATGCCCACCAATTAATTGAGCTGATATTAACTTTTGTAGGTAAATTTGCTGCTGCTGTTCAGTTCCATAATTAATAATAGGAAACACTGAACCCCAGAGATGGGCATTGATAGAAAGTAGCAAACCATTGTCTAAACAGGATTTTCCAATAGTTTGATGGGCGGCTACTAAATCAGCAAAATTGTTATCAAACCCTCCCATTTTGGAAGAAATAGCATGTTTAAATAAGCCTTGATTGGCGCAATAAATCAAACGTTGTTTAGAAGCGAGGTGATTACCACTTTCAGGAAGAAGATTCATTTTATCTCTAGTTGTTTTTGTAATTGTTGATAGTCTGTTTTACCATTGGCTAAATAAGGTAAACAATCCATCAGTATAAATTTGCAGGGTTGCATATAAGCGGGTAGCTTTTGTTTAATGGGATTAACAATATCAGCAACTGTTTTATTCTGTTTTAATACCACTATGGCTACTGGACGTTGTCCACTGGTACTATCTTTAATGCCAATAACAGCACAGAGCTCCACGTCAGGACATTGCAAAATAACATGTTCAATTTCAGCCGGCTCTACTCGATAGCCTGAACATTTCAACATTCTGTCTAATCGACCATGATAACAATACTCACCCTTTGCATTAATAGAGACTTTATCTCCTGTTGAGTAAGTATTATCTAATAAGGCTGAGTTTAATTTTCCTTGCTGCCAATAACCCGAAAGATTATTGGCACTTTGTACCTGAAGTTCCCCCGTTTCAGGGTGTATCTTTAGTGTGGAACTGCAAGCAGGGATGCCAATGGGAATAACTTGGTCAATGTGTAAGGCATTTCTATCAACAGGCCAATAACAACAAACATTAGTTTCTGTTGGGCCATATAAATTGTAGAAATTGACTGAAGGAAGTAGCTTACAGAGTTTAATAAGCTGAGGGGTAGGAAATACTTCACCTGCAAATAAAATAGTTTTTAAATAGGGTAAAGGTGTTGTATTTAACGCTCCTTTTAGAGCAATAAAACTTAGTAAAGAGGGGACGGTATACCAGGTGGTTATTTTATGTTCGCTTAACCAGCTAGTTAAGCGGCTAGGTGACATAGCAAACATTGCTGGAACAAAATAAATAGTGGCACCTCGGCTTAAGCTAGTAAATAAATCAAAAACACTGAGATCAAAATAAAAGGGTGCCAGGGAAGCAATATTATCGTAACTTTGAATATTAAATGTTTTTGCCGCCCAATCAACAAAATTCCCCATAGCTCGATGACTAAGGGCAACGCCTTTCGGGTTACCGGTAGAACCCGAGGTGTAAAGTATTGCAGCTAAAGATTCCTGCTCTATAGTTACAGGGGGTAAAGAAGGGGATATAGGAAGTTGTTCAATATTTATCCATAGCTCAGGAAAGTCAAGCCAATCAGGGCATTGCCCTTTACCTAAAATTACCTGAGCATCAGCATCTTTAATAATATAATTTAACCGGTGGGCTGGGTTTTTTAAGTCTAATGGAATATAGCAAGCCCCTACCTGTAATGATGCAAAAATAGCCAGCGTTGCATCAATTCCTCGGTCAATTGCAATAATGACTCTTTCAAGTTTTTGAATGGTTTGTAGCTGGCTACTTATTAATGAGGCTTGAACTTGTACTTGTTGGTAGCTAAGCTGGCGATTGTCTTCAATTAAAGCGATGTTGTCAGGCGTTAAATTGCATTGCTGATGGAAAGCCAAGAGTAAAGACATAAGGAGCTAACGTTTTTTGCGTTAAAAGCTTAGCAGAATATCATTTATGCGATTTAAAAGCTGGAAAAAAATTATAAACTTACCCGTTTATAAACTTGTAGTTTGTTTTTTATAAACTTTTTATGATCTTGTACAAAAGTATTGTTTTTGTATAATTGCTGACGGAGATAGTATAAACCTATATTTAATAAATAAGGAGGGTATAAAATAAAACCGTTCAAATATAGCTTTGGGAGACTAATTTTATAGTTAAGCAAACTTTTGAACGGTTACCTTTTAACTGTACATTAAATACATATAAATCAATATGACTATAAACTTATCACAGGTTGAAAATTGTAGGGCGGACTTTAGTCCGCATTCTCTGCCGCAATTTACTTATATGGCAGACTTAAGTCCGCCCTACAACACTTACTTTTTATTTTTTAAAGCAACCTGTGGTTTGTATATAGCTAAGTAAATCAATTATCAGTTAAAGGAAGTCATAATAGTGTGTTTTGTAAAAAGTTTATTGCTCCTCCTCTCAATTAACTTGGAATCGTGCTGATTTGTTCAGCAGTTTACCTCAGAGGCTGTGAAAAAATCATTCTTTTAGCCTCCCCCTTTTGAAAAAGGGGGATTGAGGGAAGGGTTATAAAAAATAACCCATTGAAATAAAAGGTTTTATTTTAAGGCTCAAACCTCTCCCTAATACTTCCCTTTGCTAGAGAGGAGAATAAAAGTTAATAAATTCACAGCTTCTCAGTTGATAACTTTCAGACATCCAATTTCCAACTATTTAAAGCTACTTAAAGGTAGTAGAAATACCAAGGTCGCAGACATAGGCAAACAGTTTTGATAAAAACGTGTTTTACACTTTTCACCGAGTATTATGCCTTATTTGAAAACACTCAGGATATATTAATTTTAGAACTAAAATCAGTTTTCTTGAAATTTTTCTAGTGAAATAAAAAGTTGTATCTAAGCTTTAGAAAGGAGTATATCCATGAAAATAATAGTATTTAGAATTATAGCGTTACTAGCGATAGGGTTTATAATTTTTTCGATAATTAACCGTGATAATAGCTATCAACAAAGTAATTATTCTGTCCGATATTCAGATTTTATTGATGATATTCGAGATGGCCAAATTACTAAAGTAACCATCAATGGTGAAACTATTAAAGGTTTTCGTAGTAATGGTGAACGCTTTATTACCTATAATCCAAATGACGATAAGTTAGTGGATGAATTGTTGGAAAATAATGTCAAAATAAAAGTTGAACCTCCCAAGCAACAGTCACTATTAATGCAAATTTTCATTTCTTGGGCACCGATGTTGTTATTGATTGCAGTCTGGATTTATTTTATGCGTAGACAGCAAGGTTCAGGTGGTGGAATGGGCGGTCAAATGAATTTTGGTAAAAGCCGCGCTAAATTGATGGAAGAAGAACAGATTAAAATTCGATTTGCTGATGTTGCTGGTTGTGAAGAAGCCAAAGAAGATGTAATAGAAATGGTGGATTTTTTAAAAAATCCCAGTAAATTTCAAGCTTTGGGTGGGAAAATGCCACGCGGGGTATTAATGGTAGGTCCTCCGGGGACGGGGAAAACTCTCTTAGCAAAAGCAGTTGCAGGTGAAGCGTCTGTTCCATTTTTTTCCATTTCTGGTTCTGATTTTGTGGAGATGTTTGTCGGTGTCGGTGCTTCTCGGGTACGAGATATGTTTGAGGAAGCCAAGAAGAAAGCACCCTGTATTATTTTTATTGATGAAATTGATGCAGTTGGACGTCAGCGAGGTGGAAGTGGTATGGGGGGCGGTAGTGAAGAACGTGAACAAACCCTCAATCAGCTTTTAGTAGAGATGGATGGTTTTTCAGGTAATGAAGGCATTATAGTTATTGCAGCAACCAATCGTTCAGATATACTCGATAAAGCACTACTTAGACCTGGACGTTTTGACAGAGAAGTCAATATTGGATTGCCTGATATCAAAGGACGTGAGCAAATACTTAAAGTACACATTAAAAAAGTCCCTCAAGCCGATGATATAAACCTTCATGATCTGGCTCGTGGTACGCCTGGGTTTTCAGGTGCAGAAATAGCAAACCTTGTTAATGAAGGGGCTTTATTTGCAGCCAGGCAAAATAAATCTAAAGTAACAATGGAAGACCTGGACAGAGCGCGCGACAAAATGATTATGGGGGTCGAAAGACACACTATGATTATGACCAGAGAAGAACTTTTGATGACGGCTTACCATGAAGCTGGGCATACAATTGTAGGTGAGATTGTTGTAGAACATGATCCTGTCTATAAAGTAAGTATTATGCCAAGAGGAGGTGCACTGGGAATCACCATGTTTTTACCAGAACGTGATCAGCACAGTGCGAGTAAAGACAAACTAGAAAGCCAGATTGCAAGTCTTTATGGTGGACGTATTGCCGAGGAAATAATTTATGGAAAAAACAAAGTCACAACGGGTGCGTCTAATGATATAGAGCGCGCAACCCAACTAGCCACCAATATGGTTACTGAGTGGGGGTTGTCAGAAAAAATGGGACCTCGTAAATACAGTTCGGATAATCAAGGGATGTTTGGCGGTGACAGTAAATTATTATCAGAAAAAATTGCGCAAACAATTGATGATGAAATCAATAAACTGTTAGACACTAATTATGAACGGGCAAAACAAATTTTAAATGAGAATATAGTTATTTTACACAATATGGCAAATGCTTTATTAGCATGGGAGACATTGGATAAATTTCAAATTGAAAGTTTGATGAAAGGTGAAAAAATTGCCGATCCTGAGGTAGATGAGCCCCAAGCAGAACCTAAAACAAGAACTATTGAGTTAGGTGATAAGGGGAATAACGACCCTAAAAAAGGTAATGCAACAATGTAATAAGCTGTATTATCAGAACAATGGGGATTTTTAAATTCAATACTTCGGTAGAAATTTTAACGAGTAATTAATTGAAAAATGTGTAAATCCCTTGTTTCTAAAATATTTTTTGGAGAAAACCTATGAACATTTATAAAATTTTAATGCTCTTTATACTGGCAATTTTCAGTACAAATGCTTTAGCTTATGGGAGTAGTAGCAGTAAAAAGGCTTGTGTAAAACCCAAATTTAGTAAGTTTATGCCGCCTCATTTATCGGTCGTTACTGCACAATCAAAATTTTCATTTTTTGCGTCATCTTTGACAAGCCCTGAGAGTATTAAAGTATCAGTAAAAAAACAAGCTGTTGAAGTCTCTATTAATAAAATCAATAATGGTTATTCAATTACCGGAAAGTTACCCGCTTCATTACAGAATACTTATGCCAGGGTTGATATTAAAGCAACAGGTACAAATAAATGCAAAGGGCAAGGTGGTTGGTTATTAAAGATAGCAGAAGCTGATAATACTAAATAAAGATATGAAATATTTGATACAAGACCTAAAATAAATTGACAAAGTAACCAATGCAATGTCATTCGTTTAAGAAAGCATAATTAATTCAAATGAATATGTTGTTTTTTAATGTTATTTATAGGAGTTGAGTTTTTTGGTTTATTATGAATCAAGGGTTTACGAAATCAAAGGATAAAGTTATTTATACATTCTTTATATAACATACTGAAAATATGATTGATTCTTAAACGAATGATATTGGTAAGCAATGGGGTGTGTTGCTGAGCAAGGTTGATAATTTAAAGAGAGAGAAAGGCAAGAAAAGAGTGGCAGATTTTGAATTCTTTAAGGCAGATTCAAGTTTTAAGACCTGTCACCTTTTTTTTGTTAGCAGAAAATCAAGCTGACTGCCCCCTTGATTCTGTTTTACATCCAGGATATTTAATAAACCGAGTAACCCAGTCACAGTAAGTCTGTTCAGTCCGGTATTGATAATGGTGATAACGCAAAACCTCACGCATTTGCTCCATAATTTTTAAATCAGGATTGGGACTAAATTGATTGTTTATATCCATAATCGTAATGGCTACAGTAAAAAAAGCTTAAATTTTCCATCTATTGAAATAAATATTACCTAAAAGTGGAAAATATTTCCCTGTTTAATTTCTTTTGATTAATACACTAGAATATAATTCTTTTAAAAACAATTGGTTGACACCTTGGTTCAGTGATAATTGGTGGAATAAGAAATTCAAACTTAAAAAAACAATATATGTGATATTATCCTAATAAGTCGATTTTCATTTTTATCATTTTACTAAGTTATAAAGGTGGAAAAATAGAGTAAAACTTTCCACTTTTATAGCTTTAATATAGTAGTAGATGGAAGATTTTGCATTGTATAAAGGTGATATATGTAATTTTTTCCATATATTAACAATGTTA
>CAYYNM010000104.1:0-10887 GCA_964472945.1 uncultured Methylomarinum sp.
GTAGTAGTGACTTCAACCAAGCTAGTGGACAACAATCTGCTCCGCAGTCGGCTCCATCACAAGCTGCACCTGCTCCAGCGAATAATGACTTTGATGACGATATTCCGTTCTAGCAAAGAAAGACTAATCGTAAAATCAGCCTTCAATTTATCAAATCTGTGGATAAAGATCCAAGAAGTCTAGGTTTTCATATCGTCGATTCTCAAAAGAATGCCGTTATAAATAGCGGTGAACATTCTTTGAGTGTGACTACGGGTGGTGCAGGAGTCGATAAAATAGCTGTAACCAAAGTAATTACAGATGTATTAGTTGATTGTGGTGAAATGGTAATGCTTTCAGCTTTATCAGTGCGTGCTGTAATGAGGTTGCGTAAGGCGACAGGAAGCGATGGGCGTATTATTGCTGATTAGCAATTGATTGATAGCCGGTTACTAGGCCAATATAAAAATTGCCAGAGTGAAGATGTACATGGTGCATCATGATTTGTATCTGATATAAAACTGATACAGTGAAGGTGGTTGCTTCACTGTATCAATCCGGTGTGATTAATTAACTAATTTTTTCAATGCTAGCGGGTAATCCTTGCCTTGCACTACCTCCTGATACCCAATCTAACAGTGTCGCAGAACCATTACGGTGTGGATCAATTAGGCCAATGTCATTTAAGTTAATGCCTGCGCCAATCTCCGGTGCTTCCGGTTGGCGCTGATCACCAATTAAATGGGCTCTGGCTCCTAACTCTTTATGTCCAAAACCATGCTCAATGCCAATGGTTCCGCGGAACACACCATTACGCACCAGAGCAACGGCTATTGCTGAACCACCAGGGGTTGTTATACGAATTTTATCTCCATTGTTAATACCCATGCGTTTAGCATCTTCGCGATTGATAGACACCGGGTTATGTGAATGTACAGAACGTAATCGTTCAGAGGTGATGGAACATGAACTTTGCACATGAGATTTGAAAGAAGACAATAAAAATGGCCACTTTGATGGCGGATAGATTTTATCCAACGGAGTACCATCAGCCAGTTGCTGAGGATAATAAGTGGGGCAACCGACATAGTGTTTGCCACTGAGTGTATTAATACTGGTGCCGACTTTTTCATTCCAGATACATAAGTTCTTTCCGTATTTGTGTTTCAGTTCTTTGCCGACATAAGCTTTGTCAGCATCTTCAAAGCGACCACCTCTGGCCAGCATGTAAGCAACTTTTGCCTGTTCAGCTGGTTTTAAAGTTTGTTTAATATTGGTTTGCAATCTATCAAGGCCGCTGAGTTCAATGTCTTTTGCGCTAGCATCAGGCACGGCTTTACCTTTAAAGTAGGCAACGTTAGCCGCTGCTTTTAAATAAAAGTCAGAGACTTTATTTAATGCACCGAGATTACCTTCGTTGTCAGGAATGGCTTTATCGCCAAAGCCTGGCAATTTCATTTCTTTTGCCACCGCGATTAAAAAGCTTTCCATACAGATTGCTTCACCTTTAGGTGTTTTGTCGGTGGCGGGTTCAACTGCAGGCCAGCGAGCGGTTGATAATTTAGTCACCGTTCCACTCCAGGCACTGGTCCAGCCCCAGCTTTCATAGGTGATAGTGTCTGGCACAACGTAGTCGGCAAATGCGGTTGTTTCATTGATAAAAGCATCAATCGCAATAAATAAAGGTATGTTGGCGGGATCTTTAAGTTTTTTCTCGATTAATGTTTTTAAACCAGCCTGCCCATAAATAGGGTTAGACATGTTAAAAATCATTGCCTTAATAGGATATGGGTAACCATCGAGAGCAGATGATAGATGCTCAGTCATTATTGGTGGTGAGAACGGATACCAGGGTTGCTGTGAAGGATAAGGGTTTTTCCCGGCTGCCACTTTACTTTTGTACTCAGTGGTTTTTTGATAAGGAAAACGTGAGCGAGACAGGAATACGCCTTTAGGCTTTACCTTGCCGGGGAATTTTTTAAAATTATAACGAGGGCCTCCACCAAATTCGGGGAATTTTCCACCTGTGGATGATACACCACCTTTAACATTATAGTTGCCGACCAGCGCATTCAACATTAAGGCGCCATAGGCAGTATAAAACCCGTTACTGCTCATCATGCCGCCATGAACATCGACCACTGCACGTTTACCATAACTGGTAAATTTGTCTGCCAGACCAATAATGGTTGCTTCAGCTATACCACATACTTCACTGTATTCTTTCAGTGAAAAACGCTCAGCCTCTTCTTTTAAACGCTGCATACTGCTTTTTACTAAAACGTTACCCTTACTAGTTTCCACTTCGCGGCTAACAAATATTACAGCTTCAGCTGACTTGTTATTAGCAACGAGTTGTTTACTGTCAGCTTCAACCACCATAAAGGCATCACCTTTACCGTAAGCTTTTCCCTTAAACGCTTTGCCCACATCACTGCTGCGCAGGAATGCGCCATAACGAGGGTGAGTCTCATCAGAAATAACCAGATGTGTGCCGTTACTCCATTGCGCTTCATCCGCTGCTTGTGCAGCTTTTGGTCCGGGTTGTGCCAGAAAATTAGCATCATAACGCTTATTTTCGATAATCCATCTGATCATACCCATTACTAAACCAGCATCGGAACCTGGCTTGACAGGTACCCAGTTATTGTTAGGCTGACTGGCAAGATTAGAGCTATTTGGTAAAACCGGAGATACCACAATGTATTCAAAATCTCGCTCTGTTCTTGCTTTTGCAAGCTGGCGAGCCTGACGTTGAAAAGGATTGCCGGATTGTGCAGGAGAACTGCCAATAAATAATCCAAAGTCTACATGTGACCAGTCTGGTTTAACATGAGCGTATTTTTTCAAATCATTCATTAATGCACCGGATGCCGCTCGCATAGAAAATCCACAATAAGCGCCATGGTGTCCAAAGTTTCGTGTACCAAAACTATTAAAGGTGAAACGTTTGAAGAAGGCAGTGCGTCCATCATCACCCGCGTTACTCATTAGCAACTGATTGGCTTTGGGGCCGTATTCTGGGTTTTTAGGATCAAGTGGGGTTTTTAAATCCCGAATAGCTTTAAGCCCATCAACATGGCCTTCATTAAACAGGTCACCGCCGTGAACAACTTCTTTAATCAGCTGTTCAAAACTAATGGGTTCCCATTTGCCACTGCCTCTTTCGCCAACCCGTTTTAACGGAGTTTTAATCCGATAGGGGCTGCTTAACTGTTCCAGCATTGCATTGCCACGAGCACAGACAGTCGAGCGCCCGCCGAGTCCGATTTCATCTTTACCACTGATGCCCAAAAGAGATTGTTCAACAGTAGTTTTATAAGGGATTTGCTCTTCGGCAGCTAAAGGGTGATAAGGATTGCCACTGATACGTAAAACTTTCTCTGTTTCATTATCAATGCGTAATCTAACGCCGCATTTTGTCCAGCAACCGAAACACATACTGGCTGCCAGACGCTGTTTTGGATTGACTTGTACCGCTCCTTGAGTGTCAATAATAAACTCAGGTTGCAGAGCATTACCAAAAATTCGATTTTTAGTTTGTACACCAGAAGTTCCGTTTAAGACCCCATCCAGTGCGTGTTTAGCAGTACCACTATAGCCAGCAGCAAAAGTTGCAAGTCCACCTACAGCAGCACCCGTTTTAATAAATTTACGACGTGATTCTTTCATGATTGCACCTATACCTGTGATTCTGTTTTGTTTTTCCATGGTAAAAATTCGTACAGTACGATGGCTAAAAATAGCCAAAGCCCAAATACGCCCAACATTCCTAATAAACCTTCTGTGCCCCAGGGTAAGTCATATGTGTAAAACCCCGCGCCATATTTAGGGATGGTTTGACCATCGATAAAGATCATCCAGCGTGAAAACCAGCTAACAACAAGACCACTCAGAGCAGATAACAAAATTAACTTTGATGATCCATCGGTAAAAAATACAGCGGCTAAAGACAGGAGAACCAGGAAGAATAGATTTAACTGCCACTGTGTTGAATGCTGCAATAACTTAAAACTACTGGCTTCTGATCCATTAGTGAACATAGCCAGAACAAACCACAGAGTCAGGACTGCTAAAGATAACAGAGCAAACCAACGGTTATAATGACTTAAGGTAGCGAGAGTAAAATTATCTTCATGGATCAGGGTTGCGATTAACAATGTTAAAGAACTGGCGCCTAATAATGCTGTGCTAAAGAAAAAAATGGGAATTAAATAACTGTTCCAAAATTCTCTTGACGCTACAATGGCTACTTCTGCGCCAGTATATAGCGCAATAACCATGCCTAAGATCAATGTGATAATTGCAACAGGTTTTAATAAATGTTGCCCCCGCCATGTTCCCCTGCCGATCGTATTAGAGATCACACCAGCAAAGCCCGCTTTGCCTTTGTTTTCCAATAAACCAGGTCTTAGAAAAAGCCAACTATAGACAATGGTAGCGGTGACATAGAGGGGTAAAAAAATCGCACCGATTGACATCCAGCTCCAGGGTGTGAAATACGCATAAAAATGCCAGAAGCGAGCGGGTTGATGTATATCTGCCAGTAATGCAACCGGACCAACAATGGCGCAAATTAACATTACCAACATGGCAATACGTGCAACCCCAAGGTATTGTTTCTGACCAAACAAGATGGCCGGTAAAGTCAAAATTACAGCCGTGAAACTAATCCCTATAAAGAAAAAGTAAGCAACGGCCCAGGGCAACCAGCTGATTTCAATATTGGGTGCAAGAATTTCGGTAATCATTTTGTTATCTCCTGTGTTGGTTGCCAGATAGCTGACTGTCCTGTAACTCGATTTTTAAAGGCATTAGTAAGACCAATGTAATACACATGAGGTTTGGTACCTGCTTGTGGTTTTAATACTTTGATATCTTCTTTATGTTCTTTAAGTAAATGAGATATTTGACTATCAGCCTGATTCAAGTCACCTATAATTCGAGCACCCCCGACACAACTTTCTACGCAGGCGGGTAATAGACCCACTTCTAAACGATGTGTACAGAAAGTACATTTATCGGCGGTATTTGTTTCTTTGTTTATAAAACGGGCATCATAAGGACAGGCCTGAACACAGTACCCACAGCCCACACAACGTTCGTTATCAATTACCACGATGCCGTCTTTTTGCTGATAGGTTGCTTGCACAGGACAAACAGGAACACAGGCAGGCTCGTCACAATGATTACAGAGTCGTGGCAACATTAAACTGGTAATGTTTGCAGGATTTTCACTATCCTGAACTTCGTATTGGTCAACATGTGTACGAAACTGGCCGATGGGTAATTGATTTTCAATGGTGCATGCAATTGTACAAGACTGACAGCCTATACACTTGCGAAGATCTACTACCATTGCCCATCGTTTACCAAGTTGCCCATTACGACGCGGCGGTTGGTCATTGATACCGGCCTGACTAAGGCTACTTAAAGGAATAAAAGTGGTTCCGACTGATAAGGCCGCGACACTATTTATAAATTGACGTTTACTCTTGTCCATGACTTATTACCTTCTCTGCACTATTTTGAGATAAGTATCGTCATGGATCTCAGAATGCACTATTGTGGTTAACCACATGAAATAGCCCGATATCATAAAAAGTGAGTCTTTCTTGATTTAGATCATGTTTTTACCGCCTGCTAATCATGGTTTTCTGAAATAACTGTAATTTAATATAAATATCCTGAACATCAGTTTCATATTGATTGAAGAAATGTCTTACTTTCATACAAATGTAAGTTCTCTGCAGAATTACTTAAGCTTGCTTTGTTGCTATGATTAAACGACTTATAATGTGTTCGAAAACAATTCAGATAGAAACAGGTGTCTATTGCTACGAGTATTAATATTAATTTCTTTATTATCAGTAACATTACTTTGTCAGGCTAACAGTCAGGAAATTAAAGTGGGTGTGCTGGCTTTTAGGGGGGTTGAAAAAGCACTGCAACGCTGGCAATCGACTTTTGATTACCTTGAAGAAACTATTCCAGGTACACATTTTATTGTCCTTCCTATGACATTGTCAGAATTAGATAATGCGGTGATGCAGCAAAATATTGATTTTGTTATCACTAACCCAGGCCAATATGTTCGCGTTGGTACAAAATTTGGAATGAGCTGGTTAGCAACACTGACATCACGCCGGCATAGTGAACGCAGACTGGTTATTGGTTCAGCGCTAGTGGTCAAAGCCCGTTCGCCTTACAAAAATTTACGTGATTTGAATGGTGAAAATCTGGGTGCAGTGGATGCTTTGGCTTTTGGTGGCTTTCAGGTTTATTGGGGAGAGATGGCTGAACAAAAAATTGATCCTGCACATTTTTTTCACAAAATTAATTTCTCACATTACCCGGTTGATGCATTAGTCTATTGGGTAAGGGATAAGACTGTTGCGGCTGCCATCGTGCCGGCATGCCTGCTGGAAAAGATGCATGAAGAGGGGCTCATTAATATTAGCGATTATCGAGTGCTGGATCTGAAACAACATGATGGTTTTAACTGCCAGAGCAGTAGCCAACTATATCCCAACTGGTCGTTTGCAAAATTAAGAGATACGCCAACGAAACTCGCCGAGAAAATAAGCAAAGCACTATTGTCCATGGACCCTAATTCACAAGCAGCCACTGCATCCGGTTCACTGGGATGGACAACACCGGTTAGCACTTATGAAATCCATCAACTATATCAGCGTTTAGACATTCATCCCTGGCAGGAAAGTTGGTGGCAGCAGGCGTGGAGATGGGTACTGGTCAATTGGCAATGGGGAGGGTTGTTTCTGTTCATAATTTTATTGGGTTTCTTGCATCACCTCTGGGTACAGCTACTGGTTAATCGTCAAACCCATGAATTGCAACAGGTAAATATTGAACTGCATCTACAACAACAGGAACTGGAGCATGCTCAGAGAATAGCAATTTTAGGTGAACTGTCTTCAGATATTGCTCATGAATTAAATCAGCCACTTGCAGCCATTAATAGTTATGCCGAAGGGGGTATTATTCGCTTAAAAAAGCTGCAGGATAATGACGAGTTAATTAAATTGCTCGACAAAATTAGTTTGCAAGCGCAAAGAAGTGGAAAAATCATTCAACACATAAGAGATTTTGCTAAAAAACAGCAGCCTGAAAAACAGCCAACAGATATTTCACGACTCATTAATGAATCTCTATTGTTATTACAGATTGAATTGAAAAAGTCAGAGATAAACTTGACGCTTTCTTTACCACAAGAGAGCATTGTTGTTAGTATTGATCCTATTGAGATTCAGCAGGTTTTGATTAACCTGATTCGCAATAGCATAGAGGCTATGTCAACTACAGAAGGGTCTCATCAATTATTAGTGGAAGTTTTACTTGTAAATGACAAAGAAGTTGATTTTATTATAATTGATAATGGTCCAGGAATTTCTTTATCAACATCCGATCAAATTTTTACTCCTTTCATTTCCACTAAGGAACAGGGGCTGGGGTTGGGTATGTCAATATGTAAACGTATTATTGAAGCGCATCATGGGAAAATATGGGTTGAAAACAATCCCGCTGGTGGCTGTGTTGTCAGATTTACCTTGCCGAGTGATTTAAATGAGTGAAGCGCTAAATGTCCCTGTCTATATCGTAGATGATGATTCCTCAGTACGAGAAGCCTTAAGGTATATGCTCGAAGGATATGACTTTCAAGTTATAGATTTTGAAAATGGCGATGATTTTTTAAACACAGTTGATGTTAGTGCAGAGCCTGGCTGTCTTATTCTTGATAGTAAAATGCCCGGCATTAGCGGTCAGGAGGTACATGATAAATTAAACATAATCGGCACAACTTTTAGCGTTATTTTTCTGACTGGTCATGGTGATGTACCCATGACAGTCAAAGCTTTCCGTAATGGTGCCAATGATTTTTTTCAGAAACCTATATCTGCTTCAGAATTACTTCCCAGCATCAAGAAGGCGCAAAAATCTAGTTTATTATGTTATCAAAAATATTGTAATGAAACCTTGTTTTCAACACTGACAGACAGAGAGAAAGAGTTATTTTATCTGGTTGCTGAAGGAAAGATGAATAGACAAATTGCTGACAAATTGTGTATTTCATTAAGAACAGTTGAAGTTCATCGCGCCAAAATAATGATGAAACTCAATACGGATAACATAACCGATCTAATTAAGTTTTATAATATTATGCAAAATTAACAAGGATGTGTGGAATGAAATATTTAATATTGGGCAAAGCACATATCGGCTTATAGTATCTTTAAATTTAGCTAGTTGGATCATAAATGGCCGCTTTAGCCAGCAAGCAAGATTATAAATAATTAATGCTGCTCTTTTTATTCCTGATAGAAACAGGTTAAAAATAATATGTAAAGTTTGAAAGGAGGATGGAACTTAGTTATAAGACAAAAAAGATAAGATTTATAAGTGGAGAGGAAAACGAATTCAGTTACACGTGTGTTTATTAAAGAACCCGCTCTGTATGTGATGTATAAATCATGTCCAAAAGGAAGGCAATATCGAGAATGTTATTTTTTTTGTATTTTTAATTAGTTTTTACAATTGGAAGCTCAAAATAAAATGTGGTTTCTTTATCTATAATCGTATCAAAACCAATCGCACCGCCGAGTTTTTCTACAATCATTTTTGAAATGTTAAGGCCTAAGCCTGTGCCGCCCACCTGGCGAGTGTCTCCACTTGAAGACTGAGTAAACTTTTCAAATAAAACTTCCTGGAAGTCTTCTGGTATGCCTTTGCCATAATCTTTTACGTTAACCCGTAACATTTTATCGATTACCTGAGTTGATATTTCAATGTTGATATTTTCTAGTGAATATTTTGCAGCATTAGAAAGCAAGTTACTCATGACCTGGGTTAAGCGGTCTTTATCGACATTAACGAATATGTTTTCATCGCAATGCATGCAAACAAAAACGGTGTTATGTTTTTTCGCGTACTCATGATTGAGTTCAGTACAGTTTTTAAGAAAAGGTTTTATTTCAATTTTTTCAAGAAGGAAATTAATCTCACCTGACTTCAGCTTTGAAATATCAAGAATGTCATTAATTAAAGTTAGTAAGCGTTCAACATTACGGTTGGCAATGTCAAGCATTGCGGTGGCTTTGATAGCCAATTTGGATGAACTGCCTTTTGAAGATGCAAAAAAGGTTATTGAGCTTTTAACGCTTGAACCAGATAGTGTGCGACTTCTCATTGGAAAGAATGCAGTTGAAGGAGATGTGCCTGTTTGAGAGCATAATAAGCGTGGGAGTCGTTATGCCATCAGACCATTAATTCCTATTGATGGAGTTTTGCACTGGAGTGCTGGAGCAGCAGAGCGTTCACTCCGTGTTTGGGTTGGATCAATTTCTAATGGATATCTTCCTGCTGATTTCCAATGGCCTAATGTTAAAACTGTTGTTCGCAATATTAAATTAGAAATCGAGCAGCAACTCGAAATAAAAGCATATGAGGTTTGTGCAAGAACGGCAGCACACTTAGTGCATAATATTGATTTCAAATACCGCTTTCCGAAAAAACAATTTGATGATGTCGGTGACTTTGATGTTTTAGCATATTGGCCAGATACTAATCAGTGGCTAATTGTAGAGTGTAAATACAACCAGCCTCCATTTTGTATTAAAGATGTACGGCGGCTACGTGAGAGAATTTTTGGAAGAGGTGGTGATCACGGTCAGCTCTCGAAAATTGAGCGTAGACGTTTATTTTTGGAAGCCAATCTTGACAAAATACGATCAATTCTTAATTAGTCTCATTCATGCAGAAATATTGATATGTCGATCACTGAAGTCTACGTAAGTAGAGATATTTATTGGTGGATGCGACACCCTCCTTATGACGTTGCATGCGAGTTTGTTCGAATTGATGCGCTCGACACTTGGCTCCAGGGAAAGCTTTTATTTCATCCTTGTAATGCTTAAGCGGAGTCGATGTTCTACCAACTCTGATACCTTTTCATGATAGATTTGGTTATTATGGTGATGGCTGCGATGAATCACCTTCTATTCTCCCCAGAGGGTGGAAAGATAGGTTCATTGCAATGGATAATGAAAACACAAATGGAATAACAGGCCTATGCCTTAACCCACATGATATGGCGATCTCAAAATTAGACGCTGGAAGGGAAAAAGATATCATGTTTTGTGCTACTCTTTTTAGACATAACATGCTCAACAGAGAATTATTGCTTGAGCGTCTTGAACAAACTGGTATTGATGATGCTGTTCGTGCTAATACAAAAAAAATATTGAGAAAGTAACAATTGATTGTGACTAAAACAGCTGTCGCGGCTTCAGCCCTTGCACCAGTTTATGAAGTAAGTCACTAGCTGTGTCGGGTATATCGCTGGTCGTCACTGAAAAAAAGCATACTATCACCGAAAACATGCATTCGTAGATAATATCTGGGTTCCTACAAAAATGTTATATTTAGTTTCACTGCTGTCCCGTTAACTTTGTATGTGGCAGGCGGAAATTGTTGCTATGCCTGGGACATGCCACTATTCATGGCATCCGAGACATGAACGGTAACTTGTTGCTGAGACACGCTGTAAACACATCCCTGTGCGCTCGAATGTCGCGTTCATGCGACATACGGTCACAACAACAAGTTGCCATTCATATCTCTCATTGTTAACGGGACAGCAGTGATTTAGTTTATATCTATTTGGCGGGTTACAGCCACCATTTTTAGGGTCTTAAAGTTAAGTGTTCTATGGTAGCGTAATAAAATCGGACATTCGTGCTTTTCAAATTCTCTTCCGAAAACACCACATAGCTGACTTTACTGGTAAATCACTAATAGTAATTAAGATTGCACAAAGGCGACATTCAAAAAACAACTAACTTATTATTTCCTCGGCGTATATTGACAAATGCCGAGGAAATAATACAATAA
>CAYYNM010000105.1:0-10884 GCA_964472945.1 uncultured Methylomarinum sp.
TGGCCAAAAGGGCTTTTTCCGTAGCAGGTTCTCTATTCTCGGACAGCCTCCTAGCATAGTTCAGGCGAGGCTAAAGCCTCCCTTCCAAATGTCAGAATAAATATAGTTACCTACGCATCTAAAAAACTCACCTTTAAGCGGAAGTTCATGAGTAATCAGGTATATTTTTTCTGTCTTTGAAGAATATATTATTTTTCGGGTTAGCCGTTTAATCCATGCTCTCAAATTTAGATTTTTATGTTCACTTTTTTGAGTATATTGCATTTTTAACTTCATGCTTATTTGGTTCAATATACCGTTATGGCGCAATATACACCTCAGTTTTTGGATGAAAGGCATACCAAGCAAACCAGAACGTCCTAACGCCTGGTAACTGTTGACCCTGTTGATCAAAAACAGTTACACTTCGGTGCTTATTGTTATATCGAATTGTAATCAGTTTATCATTAACAGTTTCAGAAAATTTAGCAGGACTTTTTTCCAGCTCTACAAAAGGATAAACTTTAAACTGTCCGCCAATATTAATTCCGAAAACTTCTTCTTTTGGATGATAGCGTCGACTGCTTGCTGAAACAGGAAACATTAACTGTGGGCTATCAAGGTATTTTTTATAAGGACTATGAGTGTAATTGCGTCCAAACCCTGTCTCTTTCGATAACACTAATGTTTGGGGATTTCGTGTTTTCCAATCCAGCCAAGTGGTGTGTTGAACAGGAATACTGACTAAATATTTACTTTTGTGTGGGCCACTAATAGCCTGGGCCATCATTTGTGACCACAGGGATTGCGTTTGTCTATCATATAAAAGCACATCACTGTTATACAACAATCCTGAGACACCAAAGGTATGTGCTTTGCCATTGATTGAAGCAGAAAAAGCCATACCACTGCCACATAAAGGACAAAAAGTTATCACAACAGGTTCTTCGTTAAACTGGTCATTAACGATTTCATGCCAGTTGAGAATATTGATGGGATATGCTTTAATAATTCCCTGATAGTTTATACCTAATATGGGTGCATCATCCTGCAAATAATCCGTTTCATCTGCTAAAACAAATGTTGGTTGATCAATAGAGGGAATACCATCTTTTGGCGGTCCTCCCCCTAAAATTTGATTGAATGGTATCAATGATCCTGCCAAATCAAATCCATTTTTACTTTGGGCTAAACTTAAAGTCCAATAAGCATTTAAAACTAATAATAGAAAAACAAACCTAAACACTTTCATAACACCCCACCTTTCTCAACCCAATGAGTACCATTAAACATTTATTGATGGGTCGTACGAAAACGGGGATACTTACAATAAGGCCACAATAACCAGAACAAGGTATTCTGACAAAATTAAATCCGCTATTAAAACACCTCCCAAAGTAGAAAAAATCTAAGACGCTGAAACCTAAAGGCACTGAGGGAGCTTGAAATATACCTGATCTCGTCATCCTTGCCAAGATGACGAGTAAGAGCAAAACTTAACAACACCGTCATTCCAGCAGGGATTGCTGGAATCTAAGATCCAAGGACGGGAAGTGGAATATCAACAGAAGTCGCATATGGCTGAAGATCATCTGTAATCAGGTATTATTTTGTAAGGATTACCACCGTTAAATCGACTACCCAACAAAGCTATTGTTAATCAACCTATTAATTCATTGCATTAAATAGGTATTACCCAGGAGGCAATATGTTCAGTTTAGTTTTAATAACAAGTATGATATTACTTAGCAGTTGCTCTCATATCCCTGAGACAATTAGACAGGCACCGCTACAGGATATTCAAATACAGAATACAGAAAAAGATTTTTTAAAACATCAATACAAAACTGCACGTTGGGGGGCGTGTTGATTGATGTAAAAAACGATACATCAGAAACAACGTTGCAGCTTTTAGCATTTCCTTTGAACTACTATGGCCGACCAAACTTAAATTCACCACCCTTAGGTAGATTTCTGGTTAAATCAAACGATTTTTTAGACCCTGCTATTTACATTAATAGTAGTGAATTGACCGTTTCTGGCCGTTTAATTGATGTAAACACACGTAAAGTTGGACAGAAAGTGCTTAGTCTGCCAGTTTTAGAATTACAACAGATCTATCTTTGGCCAAAGTATCGCAGCAATTATTGCGATGACTCTCCTTATGACAATTCTTACCAATATGGTGGGTATGGCTATAGGAGATCTTATTACCGCTCCTATGGGTATTACGGGTATCATCATTATTAAGGAGATTCATGGCTTCCATGATTAACTCATAAGCAACACCCATTAACTCGTTTCGATAAGCTTAAAACTCAATATTAATTTACTGAAAGAAGGTCGTTATGAAAGGTAATAACTATCCAGAAGACTGGCCTGATATAAACCAGACCATTTATAACCGGTCGATTCAACTGTTCAATGCAGTTAAACATCTGCTTAGTGTCAATATTAAGCTGCATGCCGATACTCAGGTATTACAAGGCGATATATTCCTGTTTAACCATTTTTCTCGCTTCGAAACCTTTATTCCTCAGTTTTTAATTTTTGAGGAAACAGGGGCATATTGCACCTCAATTGCATCAGGCGAATTTTTTGCTGAAGATAATGTGCTATCAAGTTACCTGAAACATCTGGGCGTTTTTCCACACGATCACCCCCGTCTCTTTGCCATGTTGGCAGGACAAATATTACGTGGTCGAAAAGTGATAATTTTTCCTGAAGGTGGCATGGTAAAAGACCATCGTGTTATTGATAAAAAAGGGCACTACAGTATTTATTCACGTATTACAGGCAATCGGCGTAAACAACATACGGGGGCAGCTGTTCTTGGCGAAGGTGTTGAGGCTATAAAAACTGCCATTCAATATGCCTTCAAACACAATCAACTTGAACGTCTGCAAAACTGGAAAGAATTACTACAATTTGACAGCTTTGATGAGCTGATGGCTACAGTGCTTAAACCGACCTTAATCGTTCCATCCAATATTACTTTTTACCCTATTCGTAGTTCAGAAAATCTTTTATTCAAAAGTGCTGAACTGTTTGCAGATGAATTAAGCTTGCGTCAATCAGAAGAATTATTAATCGAAAGTAATATTATACTGAAAGATACCAGTATGGATATTCGCATGGGTAACCCTATTGACCCTTGTTGCATGTGGGGGTGGCGAACACATTTCATTATGGATAAGGTCGCACCCAGCATTACTAACCTTAATGATGCATTTAACTTTAGTATAAAGCCAAAAAACTGGAAGCAACGTTTACTAGGGTATTATTTTACCAAAAATGCTCAATGTGCTCGTAATCAATATATGAGGAGTATTTACGCCAACCTGACTATTAACCTTAGTCACTTGGCTTCAACGTTTATCATGAGTCTTATCACTTCCAAAAAACAGTATATTAAAAAGACTCGGTTTTATACGGTTTTGTATATAGCTATTAAAAAGCTACAAAAAAATCCAGATATACACCTACATAGTAGCCTTTTAAATCCCAATGATTATGGTGATTTAATCCAGGGTGTTAACAGCCGGTTCGATCATTTTATTTGTGTTGCCAAAGAGGCTAACCTAATGACAGAGCAGGACGGTTGTTATCATTTTTTAGATAAACTTTGTGAAGACCACGATTTTGATCAGATTCGCCTGGAAAACCCCATTGCAGTCTATAACAATGAGGCGGCCCCCTTAACTATCATCCGCAATACTTTACTGGCAGCAAATTATAATTATCACCAAACAGACCCCAAACAATTAGCCGCCTGGTATTTTGAAGATGAATTGATGGACTTTGCTTTTGAGCGGCAAAGCTTTAATACCCTCCAAAATGGTAATATTAATCAACAAGAAATAGCCACGGCTGATCCTAGACCCTTTCTTATTCAACCAAAAAAATCAAATGGTTTTGGTATATTGTTAATTCATGGATTACTCGCCAGCCCTGCTGAAGTGCGTGATTACGGTCATTATCTTGCTAAACAAGGCTATACAGTACTAGGTATAAGGCTCAAGGGTCATGGTACCTCGCCTTATGCTTTGCGTGACCTAAGTTTTGAGCAATGGTTCCACAGTGTAAAAAGAGGTTTTAATATCCTTAAAATGCATTGCTCTAAATTATTTATTATTGGCTTTTCAACCGGTAGTGCTTTAGCCATTAAACTAGTAGCAGAAAACCATAAGGAAATAATGGGCTTAGTGGCTGTTTCAGTCCCTATAAAATTCGTAAATTCCAGCTTTATGCTAGTTTCCTTATTACATAATACTAATGTTTTTGTGGAATGGGTTTCATCATTTGAAGGTGTCAAGCCCTTTCTGGAAAATTCTCCCGAACATCCAGAGATTAATTACCATAATGTTGCCGTACGCGCTTTATATGAATTACGCCGTTTAATACAGCAGATGGAAACCTTGTTAGCTGATATTACAATGGCTACTTTAGTACTTCATGCCGACCAAGACCCCGTAGTATCGGTGCAAAGTGCCAAGACTGTCTTTGAAAAACTGGGGGCTAAAAACAAACAATTACACATTATAGAATCAGATCATCACGGTATCTTAATGGACAACCAAAATAATACCTGGTCAGTAATTGATAGTTTTTTAGAACAACAAATCAGTGCAAACAAGCCATTAAAAGATCAAGCTAAACAGGAGATACAATCATGAAAAACGTAATTATAGCGGCCTATGCAAGATCCCCTTTTACCCCTGCTAAAAAAGGAGAGCTAGCAAGTATAAGAGCAGATGATATGACGGCACAAGTGGTAAAAAAATTAGTTTCCGAAAGTGCTATTAACCCTGATGATATTGAAGATTTAATTTTAGGATGTGCTTTTCCAGAAGGTGAACAAGGGATGAACCTGGCCAGATTAGTTGTGTATTTGGCACAATTACCTATCTCCATTGCAGGGATGACTGTTAATCGCTTTTGTGGCTCATCCATGCAGGCCATACATATTGCTGCCGGCGCTATTCAAATGAATGCCGGAGAGGCATTTATCTGTGCCGGTGTTGAATCTATGAGCCGTGTGCCTATGGGAGGGTTTAATTATATGCCTAACCCTGAGTTATATAACCGCTACCCTCAAGCTTATATTAGTATGGGAGAGACCGCTGAAAACCTGGCAAAAAAATATCAAATAACACGTGCAGAACAAGAAATTTTTGCTCTGTTAAGTCAACAAAAAACACAGGCTGCCCAGCAAAAAGGCTTGTTAGTCAATGAGATTGTTCCCATTATTACGGCTAAAGGCAAAAAAATCACTCTGGATGGTTGTCTACGCCCAGAATCTACCGCACAAGACATGGCTGATCTTAACCCTGCTTTTATCAAAAATGGTAGTGTAACGGCTGCGACTTCATCACCTTTAACAGATGGCACAGCAGCCGTATTAGTATGTAGTGAAGAATATGCCGATACCAATGGCCTGGATAAATTAGCACGCATTAAAGCCGTGGCTGTCTCAGCCTGCCAGCCTGAAATTATGGGAATAGGCCCTGTTGTTGCCAGCCAAAAAGCCTTACAAAGAGCCGGCTTATCATTAAATGATATTAATATAGTTGAACTTAATGAGGCTTTTGCTTCCCAATCATTAGCGGTACTAAAGGAATTACCTATTGCCGCTGAAAAACTAAATATTGATGGGGGTGCTATTGCTTTGGGTCATCCCTTAGGGGCAACAGGTGCCAGAATTACCGGTAAAGCCGCTAGTTTATTACAACGCGAAAACAAACAATTTGCTTTGGCGACTCAATGTATTGGCGGAGGTCAAGGTATTGCAACTATTCTGGAGGCTATCTAATGAATATTAAAAAAGTGGCGGTTATTGGTGCCGGAGTTATGGGAAGTGGTATTGCCGCTCATATTGCCAATGCAGGTATTGCCGTTGATTTGCTTGATGTGCTTGCTACAGACAATAACAACCGTAATGCCATCGCAGAAGGTGCTGTGACTAAAATGCTAAAAGCACAACCCTCCTCTTTTATGCATCCCAAAAATGCTAAATTGATCACTTGCGGTAATATTGAAGATGATTTGGCAAAACTAACTGAAGCAGATTGGGTAATAGAGGCAATCATTGAAAACCCGGTAATAAAACAATCCCTTTATCAACAACTGGAAAATATCTGCCGGCCCGATACCTTAATTTCTTCCAACACCTCCACATTGCCGCTAAGCATATTGGCAGAAAAACAATCAGACAGCTTTAAGCGACGCTTTATGATTACCCATTTTTTTAACCCACCTCGCTATATGCGCCTGCTAGAATTGGTAGCACCCGCAGAACTAGACCCAGACTTACTGAACACAATCACTGAATTTGCCGATATTAAATTAGGTAAAGGTTGCGTACAGTGCAATGACACCCCTGGATTTATCGCCAACCGCATTGGTACATTCTGGATGCAAACTGCAGTACTGGAAGCCTTTAGCCATAACTTAAGCGTTGAACAGTGTGATGCAGCAATGCAGTTATTCGGGGTTCCCAAAACGGGTGTATTTGCTTTGCTGGATTTAGTAGGCCTGGATTTAATGCCACATATATTGAATAACTTTAAACAGTCTTTATCAACAGACGATCCTTTGTATACCATTGCCGAGCTACCCTCTCAACTTGAATCCATGATTGCAAATGGTTATACCGGACGTAAAGGTAAAGGCGGTTTTTATCGACTACACACTACGGCTAATAAAAAGATCAAAGAATCAGTTAATTTGCAAAATGGCGAGTATTCAGCAAGTGAACATTTTAAAATCCAGGATATTTCACATAAACCTGAAGACTTACGTACTTTTCTTGATGGTGATGACAAGTTAAACCATTATGCATGGAAAGTATGGTCGGATACATTAACTTATTGCGCAGAGTTAATTCCTGAAATTGCAAACAATATCGTATTAATTGATAGTGCAATGAGGCTAGGTTACAACTGGCGATACGGCCCATTTGAATTGTTAGACAGGTTAGGTATTGAATGGTTTACCGATAAACTCAACCAGCAGCAACGGCCAATACCTTCTTTATTAAGTCAAGGGGGGAAGTTATATCAAATCAAAGCAGGTTCACTACACTACCTGGATAAAACAGCACAATATTTTCCAGTCCATCGTGCTGAAGGCGTATTATTGCTAGCTGATATTAAATTACAGACCTCACCCTTACTACATAATCCTTCAGCCAGCCTATGGGATATTGGTGATGGCATTGTATGTCTTGAGTTTCACAGTAAAATGAATACTCTGGACCCAGATAGTTTAGGGTTAATTCAAAGCAGTATTGAATTAATAAAAGCTGATTATAAAGGGCTGGTTATTTATAACGAAGCTGAGCATTTTTCAGCAGGTGCAAATCTGGCCTTACTGATGCCAGCCATTATTGAAAAAGACCTGGAAACAATAACATCAATTATTCGTTTAGGACAAAACAGCTATCAGGCTCTTAAATACGCGCCTTTTCCTGTGGTGGGTGCGCCTTCTGGATTAGCCTTAGGCGGTGGGTGTGAAATATTACTACACTGCGACGCTATTCAGGCACATGCTGAATTGTATATGGGCTTGGTCGAAGTGGGGGTAGGTTTAATTCCTGGTTGGGGCGGCTGTAAAGAGCTTTTAAAACGTTGGATAAACTTGCCTAAACAACCAGGAGGCCCTATGCCTCCCATAGCAAAATGTTTTGAAACCATTGCCCTTGCCAAAGTCTCAAAATCGGCTCAGGAAGCGAAAGAATTACTTTTTTTGGCAAAAGGTGATGCTATCACTATGAATAAAGACCGCTTGCTTGCAGATGCTAAGGCTCGGGTGCTAGTGTTAACCGAAAACTATCATATACCACAAGAAACTATTTATACTTTACCTGGAAAAACAGCTGCTACGGCATTAGACCTTGCTATAAACACGTTACATTTGTCTGGCAAAGCATCCGACTATGATGTTGAAATTTCACGTCACTTAGCCAATGTACTGACAGGTGGTGATACCGATATCAATCAAACTTTAAATGAACAACAACTATTTGACCTGGAACTGCAAGCATTTGTACATCTAATCCAACAGCCAAACACCTTGGAACGTTTACAATATATGCTTAAAACAGGCAAAACACTACGAAATTAATAAGGAGCCTCTGATGTCAGAAATATTATTCATTATTATCTTTTTTACGGTCGCCATTTTACTGACACCCGCTATAAGACGCAGATTCCTGACTCGCCCCTTATTTAATAAATTAAAAGTAGCTTTACCGGTTATGTCACAAACTGAACGTGAAGCCTTGGAAGCTGGCAATACCTGGTGGGATGCTGAATTATTTAGCGGTAAACCCAATTGGAATAGGCTCAAACAACTCCCCGTGGCTAAATTATCGGAAGCTGAGCAAGCTTTTATTGATGGCTCTGTTGAGACTTTATGTAGAATGCTAAATGACTGGGATATTACCCATATCCGTCATGATTTACCGCCCGAAATCTGGGATTATATAAAGCAACAAAAATTCTGCGGTATTATCATTCCCAAGCAATATGGTGGACTTGAATTTTCCGAATTTGCACATTCCCAGGTCGTTATGAAAATTGCCAGCCGTTGTACTTCAGCAGCTGTAACAGTAATGGTGCCAAATTCATTAGGACCCGCCAAGTTGCTATTGGCCTATGGTAGCGAACAGCAAAAAAATCATTATTTACCCCTTTTGGCTGATGGAGTTGAAATTCCAGCCTTTGCTTTAACCGGCCCTACTGCAGGAAGTGATGCGGGGGCAATGCCCGATACAGGCATACTTTGTTATGCCTCATTCGAGGGTAAAGAAAAAGTACTCGGTATTCGCTTAAATTGGGAAAAACGTTATATTACACTGGGACCCGTTTCCACAGTCCTTGGTTTAGCCTTTAAACTCTATGACCCTGATCATTTATTAGGTGATAAAGAAGATATAGGTATTACTGTTGCATTAATACCCACTGACACAGCAGGTATTTCAATAGGCAGGCGCCATTTTCCACTAAATTCAGGATTTCAAAATGGGCCAAACTGGGGTAAAGATGTTTTTATTCCTATTGATTGGATTATCGGCGGTGCTGAACAGGTGGGACAAGGCTGGAAAATGTTAATGCAAAGCCTGGCTACAGGCCGGGCTATCTCTTTACCTGCACTCAGTGTGGGAGCCGCCAAGTTTATCTGCCGAAACACAGGAGCTTATGCGCGTATCCGAACTCAATTTAATCTCCCTATCGGAGCTTTTGAAGGGATAGAAGAAGTGCTGGCTCGAATGGCTGGAACCACTTATTTAATGGATGCAGCAAGACAAGTTACCTGTGCGGCATTAGACCAGGGTCAAAAACCAGCTGTTATATCAGCCATCCTTAAATACCAGTTAACTGAAGGTATGCGACGTATCATAAATGATGGCATGGACATACAAGGAGGTTCAGGTATTTGCTTAGGCCCCAGTAATTTTATAGGTCGTCTATATCAAGTTATTCCTGTTGCTATTACCGTTGAAGGTGCCAATATACTAACGCGAACCATGATGATTTTTGGTCAAGGTGCAGTGCGGTGTCACCCCTATATTCAAACTGAAATGCAAGCCTTAAATGAAGCTGATCAGACTAAAGCCTTAATAGAATTTGATCGCGTAATATGGAAACATATTGGTTTTTTTATAGGTAATCTGGCTCTAGGTCTTGGTCAGGGACTGACAAATGCACGATTTTCGACGGTTCCTGGCGACAACACTAGCCACCGGTATTATCAGCAACTTTCCCGTCTAAGCACTTGTTTTTCTCTTGCTGCCGACTTTGCTTTACTGACACTAGGTGGAAACCTAAAACGCAAAGAAAGAATTTCGGGGCGTTATGCTGATGTCCTCAGTCATTTGTATTTATGCTCCTGCGTACTCAAACATTTTGAAAATCAGGGTTCACAAGTCGATGACCAGCCACTTTTGCATTGGGCCTGCCAATATAGCCTGCACAGAGCACAACAATCACTGTTAGCTATTTTCCATCTTCTGCCAACAAAAATACCTGCCATTTTATTGAGAACCGTATTATTTCCACTTGGAAAACCATACTCTCCTCCAAAGGACTACCTAGTAGGACAACTTGCCAACATTCTTTTACAAGATAGCCCAAGTCGAGACAGATTAACGTCAGGTATTTATATTAATGAATCACCAGAAGATGCAACAGGTAAAATAGAAATTGCTTTTAAAGCTGTTTTAAAAGCAGCAGAAGCTACATCAAAAATCAAAATCGCTCAAAAACAAGGCTTACTAGAGAAGAAAGGTTTACTAGAAAGCATACAACAGGCACTGCATGAAAATATTATTACTAAAGCTGAATTTAATTTAATTATCCAAGCTGAAAAGGCCAAAGAAATTGCAATCAGTGTTGATGATTTTACTGCAGAACAGTTAGGCTGATTTTAAACAGCCATCTGCTAAAAACGGGGGGCTTATAAGTAGACTCTGTAGATGGTGTGTTTTTTGTTCAACAACACTAGAGCGTTGCTTATGATAATTATTTTTTCGACCTAAATCATGTTGCTTACAATGAGAGGGTTGAGATAATCCTGATAACAGCCATTATGCTATATGATCAAACCAGAAAATGTAATTTATTTTATTTATAGTGGTTAATGCCATTTTATATTGCCTGCTACTGTTCGTTAGGTGCAGTGTGGCATTGTTTCAGAAGGCTGGGGATTACGTTGGGTATTGAGCACTTACGCTGTAATCGATTTTGGTGCACCCAATCGGGTTCTTTGGCATAGACAATAGGCAGCCAGAGCACTTTTTGAGTTAAGCATGTACGTAAAGTCCGCTCTACAGGTATTATTTATTTTATCCTGAATCCGTGACTTCAATGCGGATAACAGAGCTCAAGATATTGGTTTCACAGG
>CAYYNM010000106.1:0-10876 GCA_964472945.1 uncultured Methylomarinum sp.
GAAGTGGTTGAAACTGTCACTGAAAAAGTTGAGGAAGTTGCAGAAAATGTAACAGATGCAGTTGAAGAAAGTGGTGCTGTTGCAAAAATAATGGCATTAAAAGATTCAAACCCCAAAGTATTTTTTGGTGCTATTGGTGGTTTGGTTGTTGTTATCCTTCTACTCCTTATGAGTGGGGGTGGTAAGAACCCTCTTCCTCAGCCTAAGCAGGTTAATTTGGTTAATGGAAATACATATACCTTGAAAGGTGTAAATAGTTATGGGGCAGATGCAAAAATTAGATTAGTTGCTGTACCTGGATCAATGGCAGCTTATGATGAATCTGAAAAAGAAGGCAAGGAAGGTAACTGTAAGAGTATGCCTGAAGGTACAAAAGTTAAGTTGTTAAGCACACAGGAAGCATTAGGTGGGGTAACATTCGTTGAGCTTGAAATTCTGGATGCTAAAGGCTGTGAGGGAAGAAAAGGTTGGACAACTGCAAATGATTTAAATTAATTATTTGACAGCTAAAAAATATTGGTTATAATATACGAATAAATTGATTAGCGGGAATAGCTCAGCTGGTAGAGCACAACCTTGCCAAGGTTGGGGTCGCGAGTTCGAATCTCGTTTCCCGCTCCAATATATTTCAAAAAAGCCGCGAATTTCGCGGCTTTTTTATTTATATCAATTTTATCTTTAAGGCTGCTTAGCAAAATGGTTATGCAGTGGATTGCAAATCCATCTATGGCGGTTCGATTCCGCCAGCAGCCTCCATTCCCAACCTTATTCCATAATAACTCAATACATTTAGGGTAGTAAAAAGACTGTAAGAGTTTTTGTTCTTCCCTTATTCCACGATTGACAAAAGCTAAAACAATTACTACTTTCTACAGGGTATAATAATAGTTTTTTCTTAATAGCTTAGAGTAATGCCAAAAAATTCAATTTTCTCACCTGAATTACCTTTAGATAATCGTCATATTTTATCTTGGAGGGGGCTAAAAGGCTGTGGTGATTCATTAGCGATTGCATCGGCTATTAAAAATGAAAACCGTCTGTTTGTTATTGTTACAGCTGATAATCAAACGGCTTTACGGTTAGAACATGAATTAGCATTTTTCTTAAATGACAATTATCCAATATTACACTTTCCTGACTGGGAAACATTGCCTTATGATGTTTTCTCCCCTTTACCCGAAATTATTTCCGAGCGTTTAAAAGCCTTAGCCGTACTACCTGAAACTAAAAGAGGTGCGCTGGTTGTTTCTGTTGCTACTTTAATGCACAGACTTGCACCTAGAGAGCATGTTTTAGCTCATAGCTTTTCTATTGAGGTCGGTGGGCTATTTAATATGGAGCTAAACCGTATTAAGTTAGAAAGCGTAGGGTACCAATGTGTTTCTCAAGTTTATCAGCATGCAGAATTTGCAATCAGGGGCTCTATTGTTGATCTATTTCCCATGGGAAGTAAATTGCCTTATCGGATTGAGTTATTTGATGATGATATTGAATCAATTCGAACTTTTGACCCTGATAGCCAAAGGTCACTAGAAAAAATAGATAAGATTGAGTTATTTCCTGCCAGAGAATTTCCTTTTACTGATGAGGCTATAAAGCATTTTAGACAAGCTTTTAGAAACCAGTTCCCTGAGGTTTCTGCTAAAAATATATTGTATTTAGATGTTAGTAAAGGTATTGCTCCTAGTGGGATTGAATATTATTTCCCCTTATTTATTGATAAGACTGAAACCCTATTTGATTATTTGCCAACAACAGCAGCAATAGTCTTACCTGAATCTGTTGATCATTCAGCTAAAGCTTTTTATACCGAAGCGGAAGAGCGATTTCAACAGCGTAAATATGATGTGGACAGGCCATTATTGGATCCTAAGCAGCTTTTTCTTCCCGTTGATGAATTGCAACAGAGATTAAAAGTGTTTTCTAGAATCCTGTTAAATGGAAGTACAGTTAGTTCAAGTGAATTTATTTGTCTGTCTTTACCTGATTTAACTATTGATGCCAGACTAAAGGAGCCCGCTAGTAGAATTTTGGCTTTTTTGCAGGAGTTCACAGGTAAAGTGCTTTTTGTTGCAGAAACACCTGGGCATAGAGAAGGTTTAATCGATAAGCTTAAAAGTTTCCAAATCAGTTTAAAACAAGTTGATACATGGCAAGCTTTTTTAGCACAAGATAGTTCGCCCTGTGTATTGGTTGCACCGATGGATCATGGGCTATTATTAGCTGATCCAGCTATTGCTATTATTACTGAAAGGCAGTTAAGTGGTGAAAAGGTTCAGCAGCGTCGTAGAAGAAGGAAGTCTGCGGCAAAAGAATTAGAGAATATTTTTAATAACCTAAATGAATTAACAGTCGGTTCACCTGTAGTTCATCAAGAGCATGGAGTTGGCCGTTACTTAGGCCTACAAACACTTGATGTTGGGGGGATTATTTCGGAGTTTTTAACTTTAGAATATGCCAATGAAGATAAGCTTTATGTTCCGGTTTCATCATTACAACTCATAGGCCGATATAGCGGGGCAAGTGCCGATAGTGCACCTTTACATAAATTAGGGAGTGACCGCTGGAGTAAGGCTAAGAAAAAAGCCATGGAAAGGGCTAGAGATGTAGCGGCAGAACTATTGGATATTCATGCCAAACGTGCTGCTAAAGCAGGGCATGCTTTTAAGGTGGATGATGCAGAATACTTGTCTTTTTCTGAAGCTTTTCCATTTGAAGAAACACCTGACCAAAAAGCAGCTATTGATGCGCTTTATCAGGATATGCTCGGGCAGCAACCGATGGATAGGGTTATCTGTGGTGATGTTGGTTTTGGTAAAACTGAAGTGGCTATGCGTGCTGCTTTTGTTGCTGTACAAAGTGGTAAGCAAGTAGCTATTTTGGTACCAACGACATTATTAGCACAGCAACATTATCAAAATTTTAGAGACCGGTTTGCTGATTGGCCGGTACGCGTTGAAGTGATGTCACGGTTTGTGACAGTTAAACAGCAAAAGGTTATTGTTGAAGAACTTGAGAATGGTAAAGTTGATATTGTAATTGGTACTCATAAGCTATTATCAAAAGAGTTAAAGTACAAGCAGTTGGGTCTGGTTATTATTGATGAGGAGCATCGCTTTGGTGTTCGACAGAAAGAACATTTTAAAAAATTGCGCTATGAATTAGACCTTTTGACGCTAACAGCAACCCCCATTCCAAGAACGTTAAATATGGCGATGGCCGGGTTAAGAGATATATCCATTATTGCTACCCCTCCACCTAACCGGCACCCCATTAAAACTTTTATCAGCGAATGGGTCGATGCGCAGATTCAAGAGGCCTGTCAGAGAGAAATTAAGCGAGGAGGTCAGGTTTTCTTTTTACATAATGATGTAAAAAGTATGGATAAAATGGCGCGTAAAATTGAAAGTTTAGTGCCGGAAGCACGCGTGCAAATTGCTCATGGACAGATGGCTGAACGAGAACTTGAACAAATTATGCTGGATTTTTATCATCAGCGTTTTAATTTATTGCTAAGCACGACTATTATAGAAAGTGGTATTGATATTCCTACTGCAAATACTATTATTGTGAATCGTGCTGATAAATTAGGCTTGGCTCAACTGCATCAATTACGTGGACGAGTAGGGCGGTCTCATCACCGTGCCTATGCATACTTTATCGTGCCACCGAAATCATTAATGAGCAAAGATGCTGTGAAGCGGTTGGAAGCATTGGGTACATCAGGTGAGATAGGGGCTGGATTTATGTTGTCATCGCATGATATGGAAATTAGAGGGGCGGGGGAGTTATTAGGTGATGGACAAAGTGGTCAAATACAAGAAATTGGCTTCACTTTATATACCGAGTTACTGGAACGGGCTGTTGATGCTTTAAAATCAGGTAAGCAACCAGAACTTGACGCACCTATGGAAATCGGGCCAGAAGTTGATTTACAAGCACAAGCCTTAATTCCAGAAGATTATTTACCGGATATTCATGCGCGTTTGGTTTTATATAAGCGTATTTCTAGTGCAGCAAACGATCAAGAATTACGGGCTTTAAAAGTCGAAATGATTGACCGGTTTGGCTTATTGCCTGATGCCGTTAAAGTATTATTTAGTGTGACTGAATTAAAGCAACAAGCTGAGCCTTTAGGAATTAAAAAAATTGATGCACATATTGCAGGTGGGCGTATTATTTTTGCTGCTGAGCCTAAAATAAATACAGATAAGCTGATACAACTTATTCAAACTCAGCCACAATATTATAAATTTGATGGCTTAGATAAGTTAAGGTTTACTAAAGAATTTGAAACTGTCGAGCAAAAGATAAGCTTTATAACCGAGTTGTTGAACGAATTAACGCCTGCATGATCAGGTTTAGGATGAATAATGAGAAATAGCAATAAATTAATTTTTTTTATATTTCTAAGTTTGTATTATTTTAATGCCTCGGCTGAACAGCGCTTGTATAAAATAGAATTACTGATATTTTCACAGAATATGCCGAATACCGAGGTGTTTGATCAGTCCGAAAGTCATATTAAGTGGCCTCAAAAACGGGTTGATTTATCATCCTATAGGCAGGTAAATTCACAGAATTTGAGTTTAAAGGGTAGTTATGCTCGATTAGCAAGGAGTCAAAATTATCAACCTATAATGCACGTTGCATGGACACAAGCAGTGGGATCTAATCGTTTAAGTCGTGCTGTAAAAATTACTAACACAGATGGCAGTATTAATGGCTTTTTTCGGATGCAACGTGGACACCTTTTGCATATGATTGTTGACCTTGAGTATTCAAAGGATTCAGTTATTTATCGCTTAAATGAAAAACGCCGGTTTAAATTAAATGAAACCCATTATTTTGACCACCCGAAATTTGGAGTTATTGCTCGTGTATCACCCATAGGGAAATAAGGATTGGTGAATAATATGCCCGTTCCTACAATAGCATCACCTTGTGTAAGGAACTGCTGTTTAGATGAAAAAGATATTTGTTTAGGCTGTTTTCGTTCTTTAACAGAAATTATGCAGTGGACACAGGTTGATGAAGAAACCCGTTTAGAATTTATTAAAAAGAGTAAAGCACGAAAAATTAAGCATAAAAACTAGGTTTTTTATTTATCTAAAGCGTGTTGGGTTATAATGTCCAACACTTTACCCCATCACTATGGCTGGGGCTAACTTAGGGAGCTGGAAATAAATAATCATCTCCCTTACTAGTAGATTTTGCTTGGAGTATCTACAAACGAATATGGCGCAAAAACTTTTTATACAGACAAATGGCTGTCAAATGAATGAGTACGATTCCGATAAAATGCGGGATGTACTACAAGCTTCACATCAAATGGAAATGACTGATGTTCCTGAAGAAGCTGATGTGTTAATTTTAAATACCTGTTCAATTAGAGAAAAAGCACAGGAGAAAGTTTTTTCTGCTATTGGCCGTTGGCGTAAGATTAAAAATAAACGCCCCGAAGTTGTTATTGGCGTGGGTGGTTGCGTGGCTAGCCAAGAAGGTGCGGCTATTCAAAAAAGAGCACCTTATGTGGATATTGTTTTTGGTCCTCAAACCCTGCATAGGCTCCCTGAATTATTAGATCAAGCGCGTAATACTCATAAACGTATCGTTGATATTTCCTTTCCTGAAATAGAAAAATTTGATGCATTGCCAGAGCCTAGAGCAGAAGGGCCAAAAGCATTTGTCTCAATTATGGAAGGGTGTAGTAAATATTGCACTTTTTGTGTGGTTCCTTACACGCGTGGCGAGGAAATTAGCCGCCCATTAGATGATGTGATTGCAGAAATTTCTTCATTAGCCTCACAGGGTGTGCGAGAAATTAATTTGCTTGGACAGAATGTCAATGCCTACCGTGGCCAAATGGGGGATGGTGAAATTGCAGATTTTTCCCTTTTACTACATTATGTTGCCGCTGTTGATGGTATTGATAGAATCCGCTTTACGACTTCTCACCCAGCAGAATATACAGATGATATTATTGAAGCCTTTGCTGAAATCCCTGAACTAGTCAGCCATTTACACCTGCCTGTACAAAGTGGCAGTGATAATATTTTGGCAAATATGAAGCGAGGCTATACCCGCGCTGATTATCTTGAAATTATGCATAAGATGAAAGCGGTTCGGCCTGGCATCAGTTTATCCTCTGATTTTATTATTGGTTTTCCAGGTGAAACTGAGGAAGAGTTCGAACAAACGATGGCATTAATTGAAGACGTTGGTTTTGATTTTTCTTATAGCTTTATATACAGCGCACGCCCCGGTACTCCAGCTGCTGAACTGGCTGACGATGTGACAGAGGATATTAAGAAACAACGTCTTAAAAAGTTAAAAGTACGTCTTGATGAAATGACTCAACAGATATCAACCAAGATGATTGATACCGTACAAACTGTATTAGTTGAGGGTGTATCCAAAAAGAACCCTTTACAAGTGACGGGTCGAACTGAAAATAATCGTGTCGTCAACTTTACGGCTCACCCTCGTTTAGCTGGACAGTTTGTTGATGTGTTAATTACAGAAGCTTTACCAAATTCCTTAAGAGCTCGCTTAGTCGAATCTTCTATTGATAAAATCCTAAATAAATAATCTTAATATCTTGTCAGAATTACACATATCCAAAGAAATAACCCTATTACCTGCTGATAATGGTAGGCTAGCAAATTTTTGTGGGCAGTTTGATACCCATTTACGTCAAATAGAGCAGCGTTTAAAAGTAGAAATTGCTAACCGAGGTAATCAATTTAAAGTCACCGGTGTTGCTGATGCGGTTCTGGCTACAAGTATTATTATGAAGAATTTATTTGATACCACAAGTGAAGAACAATTAACGCCAGAGGCTATACATTTATCAATACAAGAAGCTAATATAGAGCAGTTAACTGACTCTACTTCTGAACAGGCTACTGAGCTTGTTGACCAGGTCTTTATTAAAACTAAGCGTGGTGTGATAAAAGGGCGAGGCGAAAACCAGCAAAGTTATTTAAAAAAAATAAAAGCCTGTGATATTAACTTTGGAGTGGGGCCGGCTGGAACAGGCAAAACATATTTAGCCGTGGCTTGTGCTGTAGATGCATTACAAGCCGAAACGGTGAGGCGTATTATTTTGGTTCGGCCGGCAGTTGAGGCTGGTGAAAAATTAGGTTTTTTGCCTGGTGATATGGCACAGAAAGTAGATCCTTATTTACGCCCTTTATATGACGCGCTTTATGATATGTTGGGTTTTGAGAAAGTTGATAAGTTACTGGAAAAGAATATTATTGAAGTTGCTCCATTAGCATTTATGCGAGGGCGAACGTTAAATGACTCGTTTATTATTTTGGATGAGGCACAAAATACCACTGTTGAACAAATTAAAATGTTTTTAACACGGGTGGGATTTGGCTCAACAGCTGTGATAACAGGGGATGTTACACAGATTGATTTACCTAATGATAAAATGTCTGGGTTAAAGCATGTGTTACTGGTGTTAAAGGGTGTTGAAGGAATTAGTTTTACCCGATTTGGTGCTAAGGATGTGGTTAGGCACCCATTAGTACAGCGTATAGTGCTTGCCTATGAACGCTATGAAAAAAAACAGCAAGGGAAATGAACTATATTGATTTTCAGATTGTATCTCAGTCAAAGCAGTTACCATCAGAGGCACTGTTTAAAAGCTGGATGGATGCGGTATTGGCAGATAAATCTCAAGATTCTGAAATTGTCATTAGAATTGTGGATGAAGATGAAATGATACAGTTTAATCAGCAGTATCGCAGTAAAAAAAGTGTTACAAATATATTAAGCTTTCCTTTTGATCCACCAGAAGAGGCTGATAGTTATTTGTTAGGTGACCTTTTAGTCTGTGCACCTGTTGTCGAACTAGAAGCACTGCAACAAAATAAAGCTTTAGAACACCATTGGGCACATATGATTATTCATGGCTTACTGCATTTAATAGGCTATGACCATATTGATGATGCCGATGCTGAAGAAATGGAAGCCTTAGAAATTAAAATATTAAAAACTATAAAAATAAACAACCCATATGAGGAGCAAAGTAGACAATGAGTGATGATAAACCACCAAGTAGTCAGCCCCAGCACAAAGGATTAATTGGTCGAATTGGTCACTTTTTGTCAGGGGAGCCACAAGATCAAGATGATTTATTAGGTATTTTAAAGGATGCTCAAGAAAAACATTTGCTGGATGCTGAAGCGTTATCCATGATTGAAGGCATTTTGCAATTTTCTGAAATGCGAGTAAGAGACGTGATGATTCCTCGTGTTCAGATGCATGTTGTATCAAAAGGTGAGCTACTAGAAGCTATTTTTCCACTTGTTTTAGAGTATGGACATTCCAGGTTTCCAGTTATTGAAGATGACCGAAGTAAAGTTGTTGGTGTTTTATTAGCAAAAGACTTGCTGGCCTATACTTTAGATACTAAAAAACTAGCCGTAAAAGATGTTATGAGGCCTGTTAGTATCGTGCCTGAAAGTAAGCGGCTTAATGTTTTATTAAAAGAGTTTAGAACTGAGCGCAATCATATGGCAATTGTGGTTGATGAATATGGTATGACTGCTGGTTTAGTGACCATTGAAGATGTTTTAGAACAAATAGTTGGAGAAATTGAAGATGAGCATGATGCTAAAGAAGAGGAGTATGTTCAAAAATCCAATGGTACAAAATTCACCCTTAAGGCATTAATGCCTATTGATGAATTTAATGAATATTTCTCTGCTAACCTAAAAGATGATGAACACGAAACTATTGGTGGTTTTATTGTTCATCAATTAGGGCATATGCCTAAAAAAGGTGAAAAATTAGAGTATGAAAAATTTCGTTTTGAGATTTTACATGCTGATGATAGGCGTGTTTTTTTGCTAAAACTAAAGGTGGGCAAGGCTGGTAAGGAATAGCGAAGCCCCGACTCATGTGGTAAAATTGTACACATTCCTCTATAACGATAGAGACTTTTATTATTGATTTTCATGGTTATTGGCTATAAATTGTAGGGCGGACTTTAGTCCGCTATCAGAAAACCTTTGTGCTTACAGAAAACAAAAGAGGTGCGTTGTTCGTGTGGCTCAGAAATGAGTCATGTGATGAGTACTGGTTATAACGGATAAGGAAGAAGGGAGCATTCGAATACATGCGATATGCTTTTTTTCTTGGAGAGTAAGCCTCGTATATACCTCTGTGACAAGGGTTCTGAATTACACATGATTTCTCAATCATCATAACGCGGAAAGACGGAACCATGATGGGTCGTAAGATGGAATAGCATTAGCGTTTTTCGACATGATATATACGATGGATTAAGAGATAATATTGCATTCTGCGAAGGAAATGAAACTATTTTTTCATTAAGGTTTTTACAAAAACTTGTTCTGATAAATGTTAGTTTACTCAACCAAATGATTTCATCATTCTTTAGTGCAAGAGCAGGCTAAAGCCTGCGCCCCAATAATGGATAAATTGTTAAAATAAGCTGTTATCAACAGATTAGACTCGCTCCGCTACCAGTTTTTTTATTTAACATGGCGGAGACTTATGGGTAATCAGGAAAACAAATAACAAAGGCAACATTAGCAGTAAAAGTTTATGGTAGTGATAAATTTCATACTAAAATTAGCAAGTTAATTTCAAGAACAACAAAGCTAGCTTCCCATGACGGAGGTAGAAAAAGTATTTAATTTAAAAAATAAGCTGGCTGACTCCATATTTACTCCCAAAAACTGCTTAAACAAAATTTATGATCTGCAAAAGGCTCGGCGGCAACAATTTCATCATCTTTTAAACTTTGTTGTAGCAACCATTGCCCCTCATGTAGCCTATAAACTTCGAGTGTTTGTAAAATAGGATCAATTAACCAACAAAAAGCCACACCTAATTCAGCGTAAACAGGCATTTTTTCTATGCGGTCGGTTCGTGCGGTAGAGGGTGATAAAACTTCGCAAACCCAATCAGGGACAACTTCAAACCAGGCTGTTTCAGGTAAGGTAGGCATGCGCTCTTTTCTCCAACCTGCTAAATCAGGGACAAGTACATGCTCACCAATATGCAGTTCAGGTTCATCTAGTATCCACCAATCACCACTGCCTTTTTGAAATGGCAAGCCAATTTCCATCCCAACTGAAGAAGCGGCCAACGCATGTTTAGGTGCTGGTCGAGGGTGAGTGTATAGTTGGCCGTAGATAATCTCACCCACCAGGTTTTCGGGTAAACCTAAAAGATCATCATAACTGGCTGATTTTTCAGCAGGGAGTCCCATAAATCACCTATTCAATATCCTCAAAAATATCAACTAAATCAATATAAATTTTCAGACTAATAAACTCACAAGACCCACCGTTCTCATAAATCTGCAATAATCATTTATTATCAGCCGTACGACGAAAACATTCTACTCTTCGCGCAGGATATCAATTAAAAAATAGTCTTTTAAACTGACAATATGGCGATAAGCCTAGGCTGTCGAAATCATAGTAAATAATATATTAAAACTAATATTTCAATAGATTATAATTTTATTTTAGCTTAAAAATTCAAAAAATGTCGTTTCCTGGATGCATTTATAACCAACAATCAATAGCTTAGGGTGAATTAAAGGTTTTTAAAGGACTAAAATGACTTTTACTCGATGTTCCAGTTTTTTTAACTTGAATTCAGAAAACACTAAAAACCATAGGGGAAAGGCTAGTTACCCTTGCTCCAATATCGTTAAGATTACTGCTCTAAAGCCATCTCCTGCAGGGTTGGGTGAGGAGGGTGCTGATTCAGCACAATGTAAACTAAACATAAATACTCTCTAATTTTTACTTGAAGAGCTCTTTACTTTACTTTTATGATTTATAAGTATTTAAAAAACATAAGAATAACAAAATCATTAGTT
>CAYYNM010000107.1:0-10854 GCA_964472945.1 uncultured Methylomarinum sp.
CTATGGTTTTTAGTATTTTCTGAATTCAAGTTAAAAAAACTGAAACATCGAGTATCAAACATTAATCACTTCAAAATCATGCGTAATATCGACAGATTTACCTAACATAATTGATGCTGAGCAATATTTTTCAGCAGATAATTTTACCGCTCGCTCTACCACAGCTTCTTTTAAGTTTTTACCCGTAACTTTAAAATGCAAATGAATAGTACTAAAAACACTGGGCACTGCATCTACTCGTTCGGCTGTTAACTCTGCCACACAATCAATAACCTCATGTCGTCCTTTCTGTAAAATATCCATGACATCATAAGAAGAACAACCTCCAACACCCAATAAAATCATTTCCATTGGGCGGATACCAATATTACGGCCACCATGATCAGTAGGACCATCCATTACAACCGCATGTCCACTGCCACTTTCACCCAGGAATGCTCTACCATCAACCCATTTTACTGTTGCTTGCATAAAATCTCCTCATATAAAATAAAATAGTTATATAATTCTACCTTGAGATTGCAGATAAAATTGATTTATTATTTAAAATACTGCATTGTACAATGAGTAATTAAGTAAACAGGTACGTTGACATGTCATTGATCGAAAAAAACAATATCAATCAAAATGCTTTAGAACATTTTTTGCGCCTTTGCCATACCCGAAGTTATCCGTCTAAAGCTATTATAATCAGGCCGGGGGATATTGGTGATAAATTACTATTTATAATTGATGGATCAGTGAGTGTCACGGTTGAAGATGAAAGTGGACACGAACTCATTCTAGCCTATCTTAATAAACATGACTTTATCGGTGAAATCGGTATTTTTAAAGGCTCAGAAACCAGAACGGTTACGGTTAAAACTCGTACCAAGTGCCACTTAGCAGAAATATCTTATGAGCGGTTAAAACAAGCCTTAAAAGGTGAATTATCAGAATATGCAACTGATATTCTTTATATGTTTGGTGAACAACTCTCTGCTCGTTTATTGATTACCAGCCGTAAATACCAAGACCTTGCCTTTATGGATGTTGAAGGACGTATTGCCCGTACTTTACTTGATTTATGTAAAGAGCCTGATGCCATTACACACCCTGATGGTATGCAGTTAAGCATTACTCGTCAGGAAATAAGCCGCATAGTAGGCTGTTCCAGGGAAATGGCTGGCAGGGTACTAAAAGAACTGAATGATAAAGAGTTAATCTCTGCTCACGGTAAAACTATCGTTGTATTTGGTACTCGATAATACTCTAGCTCTATGCCAAATATTTTATTGGTTTTTACGGGAGGCACTATTGGCTCTACAACGCTAAACGGCAACATTAACACCTCTAAAACCCAAGGTTTTAAATTACTCGATTTATATAAAAAAAAATCCCCTGATAATAAGCATCTCCAGTTTAAAACAGTACAACCCCTTCAGCTGTTAAGTGAAAACTTATTTCCATCCGTCTGGGAACAACTTATTCAAGCTATTGAAGCGGAAAATATTGCTCAATATGATGGTATTATTGTTACTCATGGTACAGATACTTTAGCTTTTACGGCTGCGGCACTCGGCTTATATTTTAATACTATTCAAACCCCACTCTTGCTCGTATCCAGTGATTACCCGTTAGATAACCCTTACGCAAATGGCTTAGCTAATTTTAACTGTGCCATAGAATTTATTAAACAAAGAAAACAAGCTGGAGTGTTTGTCCCTTATAAAAACGCTAACACTGAAGTAACCGTACACATAGCAACTCGACTTTCCTCTTGTTTACAACTAAGTGGGGACTTTATCAGCGTACAATCTAAAGCCTATCTGCAATTTCAGCACAATACCTTTCAACAACTGTATTCATTAAATTTATTAAGCTGTAAACCAACCCCGTTATTACCTTATTTTTCTAACAAGGTTTTATTAATTAAACCCTACCCCGGGTTAGATTATTCACTTTTTCAATTAGATAAAGTCGATGTCATTATCCATGACCTTTATCACTCAGGCACGGCTTGTGCCTCTTTAGATTGGGGCGAAAATTACTCATTATCAGCCTTTATAAAAAGATGCAAGCAATGCAATATTAGCCTTTATATGGCACCTGCAATTAAATCTTCTGCTGCATACGACAGTAGCAGAATATTACAAAACCTAGGGGCTAAAATGATTTGGAATATGTCTTTAGAATCTGCTTATGTGAAGTTAATGCTAGGGTATGGAAATTTTAATGATGCTGATTTTATTGATCAGTTTTTAAGCACTAATATTGCCTTTGAATATATTGGATAACGAAAAAATCAACATGCCTTTTAATAAATGACTACTTATGATTATAGCGGACCAAAGTCCGCCCTACCTGTGTCTAAATAGTTCTGAACAATCTCCACAGCCGGCATAGGACGGCAAAAATAATAACCTTGATATTTCTCACAACCATTATCTTGCAAAAACTGTAATTGCTCAGCTGTTTCTACCCCTTCCGCAATCACATCCAAACCCAGTTTATGCGCTAAAGCTATAATGGTTTCAACCACCACCTCATCAGAACTATCAATATTAATATCTCTAACAAAACTTTGATCAATTTTTAATTGCGTTAATGGCAACTGTTTTAAATAAGCTAATGATGAATACCCTGTACCAAAGTCATCAATCGAAATTGAAATCCCCATTTCTTTGATCTTTAACATTTTATTGATTGTATCGCTAATATTATCAATAACAATACCTTCCGTTAACTCTAGCATCAAATATTTAGCTTCAATACCCGCAATAGCCACTGCATTTTTGATTTGCTCAACAAAATTTCCTTGGCGAAATTGCCTAGGACTAATATTAACAGCTACATGCTCTATATACAGCCCAGCTTGTTGCCATAATTTTATTTGTTGACAAGCCTCTATTAATACCCAGTTTCCAATATCCACAATTAAATGGCTAGCTTCAGCAATAGGAATAAACTCTGCGGGTGACACCATCCCTTGCTCAGGATGTATCCATCTTAGCAAAGCTTCAACACTTAATAACTCACCTCTAAAATTTGTTTGCCCCTGATAATAAACCACAAACTGTTGCTGACTTAATGCTTTTTGTAGCATACGTTCTAAATTAGCTTTTCTATTATGCTCTTGTTGCATTTGTACGCTAAAAAAACTAACAACATTCCGTCCTGCTTGTTTTGAGCGATACATTGCTGTATCAGCTTGTTCTAATATTTGTTCTGGTTTTAAGTTTTTATCTGGAAATACAGAAACACCAAGACTAGTAGAAAAAATTTGCTTACTACCTGATAAATCGAAAGGAAAATTAATTTTTTTTCGGATCTTTTCTGCAACAATCGCAGCTTGATCAACCATTTCACTGATGCTGGAATCATAACCTGAAATAAGGATAACAAATTCATCACCTCCCAAACGACAGGCAGTATCTTCATCTCTAATAACGCTTTTGATACGATCAGCAACCTGAATTAATAGCTCATCTCCCACCTGATGCCCTAAAGTATCATTAAGTATCTTAAAATAATCTAGGTCCATAAAAATGACAGCACCACAATGGTGGTGTCGCATGGCACTTATTATGGCCTGGTCTAAATGCTCGAGCAGTAATCGACGGTTCGCTAAAGAGGTAAGAGGGTCAAAAAAAGCCAGTCGTTTGATTTCTTCTTCTTTGGCTTTTTTATCACTAATATCAGAAAATATCCCTACATAATGAGTTATTTCACCCCCTTCAATTAGCGCAGTTATGGTGATCCTTTCTGCAAATAGTTCACCATTTTTTCGACGGTTCCAGATTTCTCCTTCCCACTGCCTAGTCTTAGCCAACTCTTGATATATATCAGCAAAAAAAACTTTATCATGTAATCCAGAACTTAAGATACAGGCATTTTTACCTAAAACTTCATCAGCAGAATAACCTGATATTTTAGTATAAGCCTGGTTAATACGTAATATGATGCTATTAGTATCGGTAATCACCACTGCATCATGAGATTGAAAAGTTGTTGCGGCAATACGCAACTCATCTTCTGATTGTTTACGCTCAATAGTTATGGCTGTTAAGTCAGCCATCCGCTTCATAAAATCTAATGCTTCCTGACTGGGTTGAGTAGTTTGCTTATAATAAATAGCAAAGGTGCCTAATACTTTATTTTTTGATGAAATAATTGGCTCAGCCCAACAGGAGTGCAGGTTTGCTTTTTTAGCTAATTTTTTAAAGTCTACCCAGTAAGGGTGTTGCATAATATTTTCTACAACCACCCTTTCTGCTTTAAAAGCAGCAGTACCACATGACCCCACACCTATCCCGATTGCTATGCCTTCAATCGCTTTATTATAAAAATCGGGTAAACTAGCAGTCGCACCATGATTCAAATATTCACCTTTTTCATCCAATAATAAAATTGAGCAAATCATCCCTTTATTTAATTTTTCTGCACTTTGTACGATAGTTTTTAAAATTATTTTAAAATCTTCCCCTTTAGCCAGTGCTTCTAAAATTGCATTTCGAGATAGTTGCTCGGCTTCTAATTGCTGCCTTAAAACCACTTCCCGGTTTAACACACTATTAATATGACTCAAATCTTTTGTTTTAAGCGCAACTTGTTTTGCTATATAAGCAGCTCTCCCCGTAAAAACTAATAAGCCCACCCCGATAAAACTTGTGATTAGTAGACCACCTATCAAAGCCCACCAAACATACCAAGTGGTCTGATTTGCTAAAAATTGTGCTGAAGGCCTATACCTGACTTGCCAGTTATTTCCTGCTGCTTTAAAAGTTTTTATTGTTTGTAATGTAGCAAAAGAAATTGGTTTCACACTTTTATTGACAAAATTACTATAAAAAACTTCATTATTACTTGTTATTTCAATTTGTAATTCATTTTCAATTAAAGAATTTAATGCGACTGTTTTATGGTCTTCAAGAGTAAAAACAACAGCGACCACACCCTGTAAATTTTTGATTCTCGCTTCAGCCGTGTTGTTTGATTTATTTTGTTTATATAATGGAGCATAAATAATTGAAGTAACTCGGCTGTACTCTTTATCTTTATCTTGATGCAAATGAATTAGTCCTGTTGATAAAGAGGACTTTCCGGTAATAATTAATTTATTTATAGTATTAAGTGCAACTTCATTTTGAGTAATATCCAGGCCTAAAACACTCTCATTACTTTCTAAGGGTTCAATATACTTTATTGAAAGTATTAATTTATTAGCTGTTGATATAGCTAACCCAGGTTGACTTATAGCGCGTGGGATCCACTCTATTGCCACTAGGTCTAGGTGGTGCTTTAAACTGGAACGAGTAATTAAATGAAATTCATCTTTGCTAAGCTTCTTGTTAGCATTTATAAAATCTCTAATATTTTCAGCTATTTGCCTATGCTCAAAAATTTCGTCTTTTAGTGCATCTTGTACTTGCTCTACCCTATGATTAAATAACAAGCTAATCCGTTCAGCTTCCTGTTGTTTTGTTTGGTAAAACATAAAAATAACAGCCGTAAACAAAATAATTAAAGGTATGGCTAAGGTGTACCGCCTTGATGGCCATATTGATTCAGGTTTTGCCAAAAAAGCTAATACAATAGGGGTAAATATCAATACCCCAATAACATCACCCACCCACCAGATCAGCCAGGCTAAAGGAAAATCATTAGCTGTAATAATGTTTTGTAGATAGAATGATGTAAGAGAGATAGTGGGTGCAACCACACAGCTCACTATTGCACCATAAAAAAAGAACAGTAAAATCTTGGATAAGTCCAGCAAAGCATTATGACGACCAACAAATCTCTGGATTAACAGCATCCCGATAACTGCCTGAGCAGATGATGCAAATGCTTTAACCAATGTAATTACAAAAGTATTTTCAAGTGCTTCAAAAACCGAAAAACCAAAACTTACATAGAGTTGAGTGCAGAATATACCTATAAATAGCCCAGGCAATACACGCCAGCCATAAATTAACAGCACTGCTAATGCCAAGCCTGAAGATGGCCAGACAGGTGAGGAGTTACTGGGTTCTATGGCTAGCAGATTACCAACCATGCCTCCTAAAAAATAAGCAATGGCTACCCAGAAGTTTAGAAAAATATTTCTTATATAGTGCATAAAATATATTATATATTAACAGCCTAAAGCTTCTTAGATATTTAGTTACAGAACTTTATAAATAATACTTAGGGAGGCAGTAACAAATAAAATACCAGAATATTATCCCCCACACCCTGCCTCACTAGCATTAAGTTATTTTGTAGGAGCGGCTAAAGCCGCTCCTACAAAATACAAAACCGCAAAACCGCAAAATCTCTTAAACTAAAAGACTTTATTGCTCTGCGTGGGAACTATCAAAATCGTGGTTTATTAAGTGTGGATTACTTTAGGTACGTTTGTTAAGAGCTATAAAAAATATTTAGCTGTTGCTCTAGCTTGGTAAAATCAAATTTAGCCACTAAAGTATCGCTAATTAAATCAATACCTGCCTCACGTAAAATATTCAAATCTATTGCTTGCTGTTTTTTATACCCAGCCCAGCTCAATAGACTATCTGCTGCTTCCGCTGAGTCAAACAAACCATGTAAATAAGTTCCTATTACCTGCTTATCCTTTGAAATTGCACCATCGGGTTTTCCAGCAAGTATTATCATGGGGTTTTTTAAGGCCTCACCCTGCGTAATACCCGCATGTATTTCATACCCTTTAATTTCAATATTTTCAAATGTTAAAACTCCTGTTACATTTTGCAACAACTTTTCACTTTGTAGCCAAGTCTGCATTTCTAATAAGCCCAAACCTACACTTGAACCAGATTTCCCCTCAATCCCTTTAGGGTCATGAATATAATCCCCTAACATTTGAAATCCGCCACATATCCCTAAAACTTTACCTCCGTAACGAAGATGTTTATTGATAAAATCAACCCAACCACTGTTTTTTAACCACTGCAAATCATCCCGTACCGATTTACTTCCAGCTAAAATAATTAAATCAGCCGCTAAATAAGTTTCAGGGACTTTTTCAAATTGAACATTAATATCTGGCTGTACCAATAAAGCATCAAAATCAGTATGATTACTTATCCGTGGAAAATGGGGGATAACAATATTAAAACTTGCTTTATCAGTTGGTTGATATTTATCTATAGCAACAGAATCTTCAGCATCTAAATAAAAATCATGTAAATAAGGTAATACTGCTAATACGGGTTTACCCGTTTTTTGTTCTAACCAATCTATTCCTGGCTGTAATAATGCCATATCACCTCGGAAACGATTAATGACAAAACCCACGATTCTTTGTTGTTCTGTTGCTGACAATAATTCCAAGGTGCCAACAATATGTGCAAATACACCACCTTTATCTATATCTGCAATTAAAATAACCGGACAGTCAACCGTTTCTGCAAACCCCATATTAGCAATATCCCCTTCGCGCAAGTTTATTTCTGCAGGGCTACCTGCACCCTCCACAACTACCAATTGATATTGCTCAACTAATCGCTTATGTGATTGTAAAACGGCTTGCATTGCCTGTTTCTTAAACGAGTGATATTCCTTGGCTGAAAGGTTTTCGCTTGCTTTGCCATGAATAATAACTTGAGCTGTTTTATCTGAATTAGGTTTAAGTAACACAGGATTCATATCTGTATGAGGTTCTAATCCACAAGCTACAGCCTGAACTGCCTGTGCTCGACCAATTTCTCCTCCATCAACAGTCACTGCACTATTTAATGCCATATTCTGAGGTTTAAAAGGTACCACTTTAACGCCTTTTCGGTAATAATAACGGCATAGAGCAGTCACTAAAGTACTTTTACCGGCATCTGATGTTGTGCCTTGAACCATTAAGGTTTGCACGTTTTTGTTTGTTTCTTGCATTAACAAAGATTAGTTTGAGCTGAATTCGTATAATAGGGAATAGAAACTAGATTAATATCCTACACATGAGTTTACCCCTTATTTTAGCTGTTCTACTTGATCACTGGCTAGGAGATCCCAAAAAATATCACCCTTTAGTGTTTTTTGGTCAGCTGGCAAATTTGGCTGAAAATATATTACGTTATCAACATCACCCCGCTTTGTTACAAAAATTAAGTGGATTTATTGCTTTATTATTATTGCTTATACCTTTTTCGATATTGGTTTTTAGCATCACTCAATATTCTATTGTTAATACTCTTTTTACCCCTGTTATTCTGTATTTTTGTATTGCTGCCAATAGTTTAAAACAGCATGCCTTATTGGTATTTCAAGCACTTGAAAATAATAATATACAACTCGCAAAAAACCGTGTTGCGATGATTGTAAGTCGGCAGACAGATAAAATGTTGGCCAATGATGTGCGTAAAGCAACGATTGAATCTGTACTGGAAAATGGAGCTGATGCCATTTTTGCTCCAATTTTTTGGTTTATTATTGCCGGCCCTACCGGTGTAATTATTTACCGATTAAGCAATACACTAGATGCTATGTGGGGCTATAAAAATCAACGATTTTTACATTTTGGTTGGGCTGCTGCTCGCTTTGATGACTGTTTAAATTGGATTCCTGCTCGCCTTACTGCACTCAGCTATGCCTATTTAGGTCATAGCAAACAAGCCTTCTCGTGTTGGAATACACAAGCTTCTTTATTAGACAGTCCCAATGCAGGTCCAGTAATGACATCTGGTGCGGGTTCATTAAACCTGCAATTGGGTGGCCCTGCCTGGTATCACGGTAAACTTAAAAATAAAGTGTATTTTGGTACTGATAAACCACCCACAAATGCTGATATTATTCGCGCAAATACACTAATCACTAACACACTAAGATTATGGGTATTAATCATTATTATTTTAGATTTATTAGGAGAGCACTTTGCTTGAGCACGGAGGCCATTTAATTGCAGCGGCTAAACAATATAATATTCCACTTGCACAATGGATTGACTTATCAACAGGTATAAACCCTCATGGTTGGCCCATACCTCCTATTCCTGCTGAATGCTGGCAACGCTTACCCGAATCTGATGATGGTTTAATTGAAGCGGCGAAACAATATTATCAATGCCAATCAGTTTTACCTGTTGCAGGTTCACAAGCAGCTATACAAAGCTTACCTTTATTACGAAAAAAATCTAAAGTGGGTGTTTTATCCTTAGCTTATGCTGAACATGCTTATAATTGGAAAAAATCGGGGCATGATGTTATTGAATTAACAGAGTCAACCATTAATGATGCTGTTTATAAATTAGATGTTTTAATTTTAATTAACCCTAACAACCCTACAGCTCAACGCTTTACTAAATCACAACTTTTTGATTGGCATAAGCAATTACAATTACGCAATGGCTGGCTTATTATTGATGAAGCTTTTATCGATTCAACACCTGAAAATAGCTTATCCAGTTACCCTGTAACAGATGGTCTTATTATCTTGCGCTCTATAGGAAAGTTTTTTGGTTTAGCGGGTATTCGCTGTGGTTTTGTCATTGCAGCAGATCCTATTATCAAGCAACTTAATCAGCTCCTTGGTCCCTGGACTATTAGTCACCCCAGTCGATATATTGCTACTGTCGCTTTACTGGATATAAACTGGCAACAAAATACCCAGCTTGAACTAACTAAACAATCAAACAGACTTGCTTTGTTATTACAAACGAGCGGTTTAGAAATCAGCTCTCAAACTGATTTATTTGTTTGGGTTCAAACTAAATCTGCGGAACAAATACACCAATTCCTCGCTCAACAGGGAGTTTTGACCCGCCTATTTAACAAACCACAGAGCTTGCGCTTTGGTTTACCTAAAACTGAGTCTCAATGGCTTTATTTAAAAAAATTTTTACAAGGCTATTACCTTTCTACTGCTTAATTTTTTTGTTGGTTGTAGAGCGGACTTAAGTCTGCTCTACAACTTATAGCCTGTGCTTCCGGAAGAAATCGCATCAATATATAAGATGCGCTTCGTCCCTCAGCACATCCTACTGTTTTTATTGAACTTATTCATGGTCTTGAATAACAAAATTGTAGGTCTTTGATTTTACTGCTCTCTGATTGATAACCGAGAGCGGCCTAATTCACTTTTTTATTAAAAAAAGTCTACACCCATACCATCCTTGGTCACTGGATTCCGGCGATCCCTGCCGGAATGACGGTGTTGCGGAGTTTTGCTCTGGCTCGTCATCCTGGCATGGATGCCGGGAACCATCGTCCATGGAAGGCGAGTATTGATTGTGTGATGAAGTACAAATAAGCGTTCTTTTATTGTAACTACCGGATCTTGTGTCAAGCCGTATGGCTGTATTTTAGAAAGCAGAAAGGGTCAAGTCTTGCATTTTGCAACAACTCGACTCACTGTTGAATAATATATTCCTTTAGTCAATGGAAGAAGTATAGGTTAAATATCTTAGGAATGCAAAATGCAAGACTTGACCCCATTCTATTTAGACTTGACCCCATTCTATTTATTCCTTTAGTCAATGGAAGAAGTATAGGTTAAATATCTTAGGAATGCAAAATGCAAGACTTGACCCCATTCTATGCTGACGATTATAATATTGTGTATATACACCATTAATTGTCTCATTCCTTTTGAATGGTTAGCTTCTGCCGTTTCTATCACTAGATGGTAATGATTATCCATTAAGCAATAGACATGACACCGCCAGTTAAATCGGCGACATGTATTGCCTAATATTTCCAACCATTTTTCACGGTCGTCGTCGTCATTATCATAGATATTTTCACGCCTATCTCCTCGCGAAGTAACATGATATAAACCACCTGCTAGCTCTAATCTTAAAGGTCTTGCCATTAGCTAAGTTTAGCAAAAATTAATACGCTATGGAAAGACCTGACACCTTTCTTTTACTAGCGGAGAATAACCCTA
>CAYYNM010000108.1:0-10640 GCA_964472945.1 uncultured Methylomarinum sp.
GGAAAAATGAAATCCATGCTTATGAAGCATTAATACGCGGTCCCTCTGATAGTTCTCTTCATAACCCCCTTAATTTATTTGCTTCTGCTGAACGATTTAATTTAACTGCAATTCTTGAGCAAATCTGTCGTAAAGTTAGTATTGAGCAATTTTCAGCTCAGCAATTACCATGTAAATTATTTTTAAATGTTAGTCCATCGATATTATTAGACCCAGAATTTAGAAAAGGGGAAACGTTAGCTATTTTAGAAAAGATAGGACTGCCACCTTCACGCATAGTGATTGAAATTACTGAACACCAGTCAACTGATAATTATGTGTTAATGCGAGATGCTGTTGAATATTATCGTAATATGGGGTTTGAAATTGCTCTGGATGATTTAGGAGCTGGGTATTCAGGGTTACGCTTGTGGACTGAGTTATTACCTGATTATGTTAAAATTGACCGACATTTTATTGAAGATATTGACAATGATAAGGTGAAACTTAATTTTGTTCGTTCACTTCAAAGTATGGCGTCCGCAACTAATTGCCATGTTATTGCAGAAGGTGTAGAGACAGAAGAAGAGTACTTGGCAATAGAAGCTTTGGGAATTGGTTTTGCTCAAGGGTATTACTTTGCTCGCCCAAGTGCTGTCGCAGTAACAAAAATACCTTTGCCTTTATTTGTTAAAAATAAAGTTGAAAAAAAGCCTGTAGTATTCAAAACTACAATTTATATTAATGAGGTGATGCAACAAGCCAATGCAATTTCTTCACAAACTAGTAATAATGATGTACTCAGCTTATTTCAAAAGAACAGTTATTTAAAAGTTGTTCCTCTTGTTGATGAGGGTGTTGCAAAAGGTTTATTGTATAAAGACCAGTTTTTAACTAAATTATTTGCTAGCCGTTTTGGGGTTGATTTATTTGGTAAAAAAGCTGTCGAAATGTTTATAGATGCCGAACCCTTTAGTTTTGATTGTCAGGCTACCATTGAGGGTGTAAGTCAAAAACTTACTGAGACTAACCATAATGAGCTAGCCTTTATCATTACCGAGAATGGCAGATACAGTGGGATAGGGATGGTTATGGATCTCTTGCAACTTATCACCACTCAGCAGTTACAAAATGCACAACATGCAAACCCATTAACCTTATTGCCGGGTAGTACGCCTATTAATAAGATTATTGATAGCATGTTATTAGAACAAAATCGTTTTTCCATTGGCTATTTTGACTTGGATAATTTTAAACCTTTTAATGACATTTATGGGTATGACAAAGGTGATATAGCGATAAAATTGGTGGCGAGTCTTTTATTTGATTATATTGCGGAAGGAGGAGGGTATTTAGGGCATATAGGAGGAGATGATTTTATTGTAATTTTTACCAGTCAGAATTGGGAAAATGGCTGTAAAAAAATTCTTTCACTATTTGAGCAAAAGGTTATTCTGTTATACAACAAGGAGCATCAATTAGCTGGTGGGATGAATGCTTGTGACCGCAAAGGACAACCTTGTTTTTACCCTTTATTAAGCTTATCAATTGGTATTGTGGCTGCTGAAGCTATTATGCAATGTCATTCTCATATTGAGATAGCAGACCTTGCTGCATCGGCCAAGCATTATGCAAAAAAGATACCGGGAAATAGTTATTTTATAAACCGGAGAGTGGCAAAATGAAAATTATCTAGATTTCTCGGTTAACAGTTTTTAGTACATTAATTACTTAGGAAAGGGGTTGGCAACTTTATTTTGCAAGGTGTACAGCATTACGACTTCCGGTTTTTACTTTGTATAAAGCCATATCAGCCATTTTAATCAGTTCATTCCATCCAGGTTTATTGCCAGTAGACCCCGCTACACCAATGCTAATAGTGATAGGCTGTTTTAATTTAATTTTTTTAGGTTGATGTGATTGTATAGCTTTGCGAATACGTTCTGCCAGTAGTACTGCCGTTTTCCCATCAGTGTTAGGGGCAATAACCAGAAATTCCTCTCCTCCAAAGCGGCAGGCTATATCAGTTGCTCTAATCACTGCTTTCATAAGTTTGGCGACATGGATCAATACTAAGTCACCAACATCATGGCCCAAACTGTCGTTAATTGATTTAAAATGATCTAAATCAAGCATCAGTAGACTTATTGAACGATGGTATCTCAGGTTAGCTTCCCACTCTTGAGTAAGGCGAGATAGGGCATAACGACGATTGGGTAAGTTTGTTAGTATATCTGTGTTGGCGATAATATTCATACGGCGATTGGCGACAGCTAATTCAGCATTAGCACGCTGCATTTCCTGTTTTTCTTTCTCTAGGGCCCGTTGTAAATCGGCAATACGTTGTCCTGCTCTGATTCTGGCCAGTAATATTTTATGATTAACGGGTTTGGTTAAATAGTCATCAATACCCGCATCAAAAGCTTCTATAATTTCACTTTCGGTTTCAGTCGCAGTTATAAGGATCAAATAGATATTTTTACCAATATCTAAATTACGTAATATTTTGCAAAGTTCCAGTCCATCCATTGCTTGCATACGTCGATCGGTGATAATTAATTGAGGGGGATGCTCAAGTATATATTCCAGTGCTGACTGACCATCTTGACGGGTATTAACATGATGACCCACTACGGTTAACTGCTTATTTAAACTACTTAAGATATTAGGGTCATCATCTACCAGCAATATATCCAGTCCTGGTGCTCGCTTCTTGTTTGAATTATTTTTTTGCTGTAACGGTGCTACGCGAATATCTGTTTTTATATCAATGAGCTTGCCCCAATCAGCCCATTGTTGGAGTGTATCATTAATAAACTGGGTAAAAGCCTCGCCTTCAAGATTATGCGAAAGAGCCTGTTGTTCTAAATTAATAAATAACTCTGTACGATATTTATCATTGGCAATACAGTACTGACTTATTTGACGTGAAAAGTTTAATTGACTGGCAAAACGCGTTGTTCTTGTGACCTCTGCCATGGGTGTACCAAAACTAAGCTTTAGAGCTTCGATAAACATATCTGGAAACCCCCAGTCTTTTAATAAATGTAAGGTCAGTTCTCTATGGTCTACAGCAAAAATCTCATGTTCTTGTTTAACACGTTCAAGGTCTTGAGTATTCTCTAAACAATCAGAATATTCTTCTGGCCAGGCCGTGGCCAGGGCAAGTTCACCAATATAAGATAACAAGCCTATAGTAAAGCCTTCTTCAGCAGCAACAGTGCGTTGTTGATTAGAAATTACCGCAATAGCAACGGCTGTTGCTAATGACTTGGTCCAATAAAGGTCATAATCAAAGGCTTGGCATTGACCTTTAGAATTGTTACTAATAAGTGATAAGCTCAATGCGATATTGCTAACTGACTTCATTCCCAGCCGTTGTACAGCTTCCATAATATCGATGACAGGCCGACGAGAACTTAATGCTGCTGAGTTGACAATGCTAAGAATTTTAGAGCTTAAGGCTGGATCAGATTGCACCATTTTGGCAAGTTGTTCTAAGGTGCTATCTTGTTTTTTTACCAGCTCAATAATGCTTAAAACAGTTCCGCTAGGTGACGGCAGAGGTTTACCTGATTTGAATTCGTGAAAATTAAATGTGGCTGGCATAACTTAGTTCCTAGTTTATCTGGTTTTTTGTCTATCAATACTTGAAGAGCTTAATATTTAACTTACCTTTAAAGTTTTATTCTTTTTGTCATTATCACGTTGCCAACTTACTTTAATATTAAAACGTTGTTGGTTATCGTCCTGTGCTGCACTGACTTTTAATTTCATTAAGCCTTCGGGATGGAAAATAATTTCATCTTCTTCATCACTAAATTTTAGTTTGCCTTTAGCTAGACCTGTAGTAATTGCACTCAGGATTTTTTCTATACTTTTACTATCTTGCAATGATTCGTGTTGAAAACTTTGTTTACTTTGTTTCATAACTGTCTAGTTGCGTAGGCTGAAAAGATTTGATGTAAGGGAAGTCTGTACTAATGGCTAGTACATGACCTTGTGGTTGAAAAATAGTGACTGCAGCACCGTAACCTTGTTGGGTTCCTATACTTTCTTTTTTACGAGTATCTCTATCTACAGAAGCATCACACTCAAAATTTACCATGCCTTTGCGCAGCATAATACGCTGACCATAACGTAAATTTTTATGGCCGTGAACAATAGCATGAATCCCTGTTTTTCTTAGCATATCGTTACCTTGCCTGGTCATCGGCATATCTATATCGCGGTATTTTGTACGAATTGTATTGGCTAAAGGACCATAATAAAAATTGAACATTTCATCAGATAAGTGTTTTTTAAATTGCTTGTTTAGATGATGAATACCTTTATGACAGATGACATCGGCAATACGGTCATCAATACCCGCATGGACATATAAAAAAGAACCTTTATGGAGTACTAAACGCATTTTTTTAAAGTACCAGAAAAATTCACCTTCTTTATCTAAAAATAAAGACTGCCACTTAATAGCTGCTGCGTAAGCAATGCGTAAATTCATGCCTGATTTAAGTAAATCTTTTTCAAAATCATTGGTTTTTTCTCGTAAGCGTTTTAATTCTTTATTAATTATTTTTTCTGATAATAAGCCTTTAGCTTGCTCGGGAAAAATAGTGAACCACTGTTCTGAAGGGTATAAACGTTTTCGGCATTCCTGTTCATCGGGTATATCTTTGAGTGCATGTTTTCCTTGCAGGTATTGTTGTTCAATTTCTTTAAGAAAAGGTATGGCTTTAGCACCCATACGAATAAAAAAATGTTCGCTTTTAACTGATTTGTTTTGATTGATTGAGCCAATACCCAGTTTGACACGAATATCATGGTTACCGGCCAGAATATGCACTCTGGCACCACTATCTATTAACAGGCGAATACAACGCAATAGTCTTAGGTTGCTTGGGCCTTTATCAAAACAATCTCCGCCAATAACAAAGCGTGCCTTGCGACCTGCATGAGTGAGTTTAAAATGATGGTCTTTGGGCCCTGTTTTTTTAATCCCACCCGAGGCAATTAATGATGCAATAAAGGCATCAGCATCGGCATGTAGATCAGAAAAGAAAAAAACAGGGGATTTTGGCCATATCCAAGGGTGCTGCTGGTAAGATGTTTTAAGCTGTTCTAACAAGTCTTTTGGGCTGCTTGGGTCTTTTGCAGAAGAATGTATTTTACCTAAAGACCAGTTTTGTGATTTTGTAGGTAGTTTAGGTGTAATCCATTTTTTGCCTTGATATTTAGGTAATTTGAGGGTATTAAATAGCATAATTAATCCGTAAATTTACAGTGTTCATTTCTTATTTTCCAATCACCAGCGATATGAAGCCATTTACCTTCCCTGGTGTATTCTACGAATATAGGTTTACAATGATACATACTTAACTGAGCAATTTGTTCAAACTCTAATAATCCTAAATGATGGGCCGCATGACGAATAGCTGCACCGTGAGCAACAAAAATCTTTAATTGATTGTCTTGATTAGTTTGTTGCAGTGTCTGCATTTGTACCGTTAAAAACTTGGCAACTCGATTTCCAGCCTGCATAAGTGACTCGGCACCTTGAAAAGGTAGGCAAAAGTGGCTATTAGACTTCCAGTAACGGGGTAATTCTTTAAACCGAGGGTCCTGTTTAACAAGCTCAGTAATTTGCCGGGTTGAAAGGTTGGCCACACTTCCTACACTACGCTCTGCTAAAGCACTATATTGCTCGACTTTAATTGATGCGTTATCTAAGCCTGTAACCATTTCCACAGCTGTTTGCCACGCTCGTAATAACCTTGAGGATGCGACAATGGGGTTTACTTTGCAATTAAGTTTTTTACATTGCTGTTTTATCAAGGGGGCAAGTTCTGCTGCTTGAGTAAAGCCTTTAGAGGTTAACTGAAAAGGTTGGTGGGCACTTGGGGTATTGGCTAACTGCTGATAATCACCATGCCTAATCAAAGCTGCAAAGACTCTATTATCAGCCATTAAGTTGTCCTATTAGTCACAACAGTGTCTAGTTTAAGCAATATTGTCTGAAGTGCTTGTTGTTTAATTAATGAGCTGGCTTTTTTTAAAGGTAGCCACTCTCTGTTACGATGATTTTCTTCCCATTCAGAGTCACTTACCACATCCGTAACAGTCATTGGAAAAACTTGTACAGTGCAGGTTCCTCCCCATTTTTGATATTGATAATAGTCTAGCATTTGTTCACTAATAATACCTTTTATTCCCGCTTCCTCCCAGGCTTCAATTGCTGCTGAAGCTGAGGCAGTATACCCCGGCTCTATAATACCTTTAGGGACTCCCCAATGGTTGTTGCCACTGGAAGATATGACTAGAATTTCTAACTGCTTGTTAACAATTCGATAAGGTATTGCTGCCGATTGAGAGTAATAATAAGCCGGTCTTTTACGTAATTCTAACCCTGTTAAACCATTAAAAGGAAAGTTTTTATCAAGGCTGGAAGGTCGAGTGATGGAAATAACTTTAGCACAATGATTAGATAAATTATGCCAGTTATTTGGTATATCAATAACAGCTAAGGTAGCTGTCGGGAGTAATTTACCATCATCAGGTCGAGTAAGCCTACCTTTGTGTAACTGTTGCAATAACTCTTCAAGTCCAGGGTTATGCCCAATCAATAAAACTTTTTTGGCATCTTTTGGGCAATTGGATAATACTGCTTTTAAATCCTTGCTTGAGCTGGCATACAAACGATTGTCAAAATGTATTTGTCGGGTAGTTAGCCCCATTGCTTTACATAATTTTTCAGCTGTAGTACGTGCTCTTTCAGCAGGTGAACTGATAACATAGTCAGGAATTAATAGTTGCTGGCGCATCCATGCGCCCATACGTTGAGCAGCACGTTTGCCCCTGTTTTTTAATGGGCGATCAAAGTCTGAGTTATCAATACTCCAATCAGATTTAGCATGACGCAATAGTAATAACTGTCTACTCATTATTTTTCCTGATCAAGAATATTTTGATAAAAATAATCTTTCAGTAATTCAAAATCAACCTTCCCACTCACTTCATACACTTTAATTTGAGTCAAAAGAGTCAAATATTTTTCTGGATCAAAAACGTTTAAATCACTTAAGAATTGACCTTTTCTATCTTGGTAAAACGGCCCGGAAGATTTCATTATAGCCGGTAATAAATCCTGTCGATTTTGTAAATTAACGGTCTCAATATTAAACTCTTTGTCGCTATGGTGTTGCCAATTTAATACTATAAAAGCTTTTAATGGCTTACTTTTGGCAATACGCCCTGGACCATAAATAGATTCTATATCAACATCATATTTTTCTTCTAAATCCCATAACTGTTGCTTGGGTAAGTTAAGGAGTTGCTCTCTTTTTTGTGCAGGGATTAATGCATGTAAGCGAGGATTGTTTACAATTGTACCTGGATTAATTCTAGGTAATTTTGCAATACCTTCAGCATAAATAGTTTTTTTATTGCAAATAAATAAACGATCATTACTTAAGAAATTAATCTTATCGTCATCCATTAAACTTAACATAAAGGTGGATTTTCCGCCACCAGAAAACCCAGCAACAGCATAGGCATATTTTTTATCTACAATGGCCGCAGCATGACAAATAAGCCAGTCACGTTGTTGTAGCCAATTCATATGTTGACTGTTAATAAAATTAATAATTTGGTTTGAGTTAGCCAGGCAGGGGCCAGCCGCTATTTTGTAGTTTTCACTTTGTAAAAACAGCATACCTGTACGCATTTTATAAATTAGACGGCCACCTTCGATATTACAGTAGCTATCTTTACGCCCTTTTTTACCAGGTTCCCTTGGCCAATCTTGGAATGAGATGGGGGGCTTTAATATTTCAGATTGAATAGCTATAACAGTAAGTGTAGGAAAGGTTTCTGCAATAAGCAAGTGTCTAAAATATTGTTTTAATTCGGTAAGCAATATTTTTGAATCACTTTGTACACGAATAATACAGTCGCCACATTGTAAGAATAAGGGTTCTTTTTGTAAGGTGTGGTTTTGTATTAATAGCTCTTTTACCGTTTCTACTGAGTTAATCTGCATTGTAAAGACCTAAATCTTGTAAAACATAATCCACATATTGCTCTGCAATATTTTGATTTAAGCCTTCTTTTGCACCTCGAAAACCCCCAAAAGCTGAAACCTCAAAAATAACGGCACCCTGCTCAGTTTCAGCGACATCAACTGTGGTGTAAGACATATCGAACAAAGCTTGCGCTTTACTTGCCATTTCTATAATTTCAGCTGAAGGATCTGCTGCTGCATAACTGCCGCCACTATGAATTGTGGTATTCCATGCTTCTCCTTTAGTGACCCTGGCATAAGCTCCAATGTATTGACCATTGAGGAACATTAAGCCCATATCTTTTCCTCCTAATGCAATTTTCTGTTGAATATACATCATTGGGTTTTCGGCTTTAAATTCGGCTATTGCCTCAGCTATTTTTGATTTGCCGTCTTTTTTACTAATTACACACATGCCACGAGCTTTCGTTGAATATAAGGGTTTAAAAATAGCTTCACCAAATTTCTCAACACTAGCAATAGCATCCGCTATATTTTCAGTAACAAGGGTGGCAGGCATGGGTATACCGGCATTTCTCAAGGTTACTGTGCAACTGAGACGATCAATCAGGCGTAAAATATGGCTGGGCCGACTGTAAACTTTTATCCCTGAATTTTCGGCTACTCGGAGCAACTCAAGTCTATCTAAGGTATTGGGTGAATATTGACTGCCTATTTTTTTTACAATAATGGCGTCTAAATCTGAAAAGCAGTGACCATTATAATGTAACTCACTTGTTTCCAAGTTTAATGATACATCATTCATATCAATAATCTGGCGAAATCCTGTTTTTTCAGCAATAGCATCTGCCAATGTTTCAGTGGACCATTTTCCTGGTAAACCAACAACAGCTATTTTTTTATTAGTCAACAAAAATCTCCTTAATGGGTGCTCGGTAGTTAGCTTGTTGTTTGCCAGTTAAACCGAGGACTTGTTCTATTAATAATCGGGAACGATAAAACATAGCTTTAGCTAAAGTTTTATCAAGTGTAAAGCGCGGTGAAGTTGCTAATGACCGTGCTAGTCCAAAAGCTAAGCGTAGGTCGAATGTAGGGTCGTTATGTTGTTGAGCAAATTTTGCTGCAAACTGATACATTGCCATATTGACATGTAATACACGTTGACGGTGTATTTTATCCAATGCCTTTAAACGATAATTGGAGACCATAAATACGGATATATCTTGTACGTAGTCCATAAAACAGGAACGATGTAAATCAATAAAATTAATTTTATTTTGTTGCGAATCGTAAATAATATTATCAGTGTTAAAGTCACCGTGTATGTAAACAGAAAAAGGTGAACTTAGTGATTTTTCAAATTTATCTGCCTGGTTTAATAATTCGGAAAATGTAGGTAGAGTAATGCCTGCGATATTAGATTTTTGCTGCTCAAAGCCTGGGTGAATAGCATAAACATCAGGCAGGCGTTTTTTTAATTGTTGAATATAATAGGCTTTGGTTTGTTGTTTTTGTTGGGTTTTTTGCCAAATATCAGACATTGTGCCGGTAAGCTGTTTTAAGGCCATTTTTTGTAATTTATCTGAACCTTGCAGTAAAATTTTCTCAAAGGTTTGGCCCTCTAAATGCTCAATAAGTAGTGCAGCTGATTTCCCTTTTTTTTGATAAGATAAAATTTTAGGTGCAATATTCGGGTATATCTCATGCCAGCGTTCAACACTTTGCAGCTCTTCTTTCAGTTTCTGTTTTTTGCCATCTTTAAAAATAGCAATAATATCTTCTTCATTGGCTTCGCTGATTCCTGAAATTGCACTGCCAGAGCGAGTTTCGGCGATTGTATCCAGCTCCAAATTTTTACTGGCTCCATTTTTATGCAGGTGTTCAACACAACGAGATAAAGAATAATAGCGGTCAGTGGTGATTGTTTGTCCTAAATTGCGAGATAAAGTTGCATCACAAACTTTTAATAATGCATCTCCCATAGAGTTAATACTTTTAACCACAAAAAGAGATGAAATAAGGTTGGCTGTATTTTTTCCTGATTCCAGTTCTTTACTGTACTTTTCAATAAGCAGGTCACATTTTTTTCTTAATCTCTGTTGAACATCAACTATTTTTAAGGCTTGTTGAGAGTCATTGTCTTGATTGGCTCGTTCAATAAGGCTAATGCCAAGAGCGACACGGTCTAATAATTGTTCGCATTGGTTATTTAAAAAATCGTCCTTATCATTTAATTCAGCTGCATGATAAGTACAGTCTAAACAAAGCTCTGCGATACGTTCAAGGTGGTTAGCTATGTTGTCAATAGAGCGGAGCGCAATAATTTCAGTTTCATTATTTTCTGCTCCAAGCATCTGTTGAAAGCTATCATTGTGAATACGGGTTTTTAAATTGTGAATATATCCGCTACGATCAAGGCTGCATGGACTTAAATTTTTTTCTTGATCTGAAAAAAAACCTTGCAGGTTGGATATTTGTGTTCCTACTTCAACAACCAAAAATCTAAGGTTATTGAGTTGGTTTTTTGGCAGGAGGATAGTCAATTTATTGATTCTAAAGGTAAGTAGGGAGCTATAAGTAGCTAACACCTGAATCCGTGACTTCACTACGGCACAGAACACAAGCTATTGATTCCACAGCG
>CAYYNM010000109.1:0-10637 GCA_964472945.1 uncultured Methylomarinum sp.
TTGCTTAACACTGCACCCCGGAAACCCTTTAGTTGATCATTTTGGACAAAGTATTCCTTTCAACTTATCACTTTACAATCAATTTGAGGAGTTACTGAATCAGTGGGGATTAGCAGAGTGTAATCAGCTAAAAAAATCATTATCTCAAGCGGTATTATCAGGTTCAAATGTTGTTGATTTTCCAAAACCCATATCGCGGGAAGCGCGTGCCACTTTACGCGTTACACTTCGGCAGATGGCACAACAAGAGAAATTTGCAGCCCAAATTGCCCCTTGGTGTAAATATTTTGATTGTTATTGTGAAGAAGATAAATAAAAAAATTTCAACCCTCTTGACCTGAAGTTAACTCTAGGTAATATACTTTAAAACTTATAGAGATGCATTTTTGTATCTCAGCACATCCTACTCTTACTCGTTTTAGAAAACGATTATTTTTTCAGGAGTTAATATGAAAATAATGCGAAAAATATTAATAGGGGCTGGTATTTTATTGATACTATCTATCGCTCAAGCAGATGAAGCTGTTTATACGATACAAGTCGATGGGCTCAGCTGTCCCTTTTGTGCTTATGGGATAGAAAAGCAACTGAGTGCTATTGACGGCGTTGGCAATGTTACCGTCAATATTAGTAAAGGTCTGGTCAATGTCACCATGCAACAAGATATAATCCTCAATAAAGAACAGGCTCGGCAAGCCGTCACCGATGCGGGATTTACCTTACGTTCTTTTAAACAGAGTAGCGAAAATAAACCTGATGTATTCGGTCAGTAAATACCGGTATTTCAGTGGACTATTGTTATTGATGTTATTAATGGGTCTTAGCCATAAAGTCTGGAGTGCTCCAATCTCCTTTAATACGGCATTACCGGTGGCAAAAAATGAATTTATCTTTCGCCAGCAATTTGTTGTTAATCAATCAGGACATGATCCGAGTGAATCTAACCGGGACCGAACAGCATGGTCAGCTATATCCGTTCTGGCTTATGGGATATCAAGCAAGCTAGTCCTGTTTGGGGTCTTGCCCTACGTTAATACAAGTCTCGATATTAACGTTTCAGGTCAACGTTTCAATCGAGGTGAGGATGGCTTAGGGGATATTAGTCTGTTTGCTCGCTATACTGCTTATCAGCAAAACTGGACTGGGCATACTTTGCGCATCGCACCGTTTGCTGGCTTCAAAGCACCCACTGGCAAAGATGATGCTAGGGATAAGATCGGTAGACTACCACCCAGCATACAACCTGGTTCAGGTGCCTGGGATGTTTTTGGCGGTATCGTAACATCCTATCAAACACTAGATTATGAAGTTGATAGCCAGATTAGTTACCAGGGAAACGGTATTGCGAATGGTTTTTCAGCAGGTGATCAACTGCGATTGGATGCTTCCCTACAATACCGTTTATGGCCACGAACTTTAACTAGCAATACGCCTGGATTTCTTTATGGCGTATTGGAAAGTAATATTTTATTTCGACAAAAAAACCGGATTAATTACCAAACTGATCAAAATTCAGGAGGAACCCAATGGTTTTTAACCCCCGGTTTACAATATGTTACCCGGCGTTGGGTGCTTGAAGCCGCTGTGCAAATTCCAGTGATTCAACAATTGAATGGAACTGCCTTAGAAAATTCCACTATTGTTCGAACAGGTTTTCGCTTTAATTTTTAATGTAGGATGTGCTAACAATAGGAATAACGCCATGGATGGCATGTAGTAGAGCAACGCACTAGGGCAGGAAGCCCGTAGGTAGAATAATGCAGGAGCAATTATCGAGGAGCAGTTGCCGAGCGCATCAATCGTAAAAGATGCGCGTCGTACTTCAGCACATCCTACATCAACTTATAAACAAGCATGATATTAAGCCACACCCTGATGCAGGAGCCTAGGTATACAGAATGGTATTAAAATTTTTATCTTATTTAACACTTACCCTTATCGCTTTGGCATTTATTGTTTGGGTTGTCTGGATACCTTCTGCCACAGAAGCAGATTACCTCTTTGTTAAAGCCTGGGGCGAAAAGGGATCAGCTCCAGGGCAGTTTAATGACCCAACCGGAATTGCGGTTAGTAAAACAGAGGTATTTGTCAGTGATGCCAGGAATGCACGTATTCAGGTTTTTGATTTTGACGGTCATTTCAAACGGCAATTTGGCAACAAAGGATCTAAACAGGAACAATTAGGACGACCGATGAACCTGTCCATTTATAATAATGAACTCTACGTTGCCGACTACTGGAACGATAGAATTCAGATTTTTAGCCTGGATGGCGTTCCCCTTCGCAGTATCGGCAAACAGGGAACCGGCCCCGGTGAATTTAATTCGCTGGGTGGTATAGCCACCGCAGCAGACGGTAGCCTGTTTATCGCTGATTTTTATAATCAACGTATTCAACACCTCGACGCTGATGGTAGTTTTATCGAACAATGGGGAAAACTAGGTAAAACGGGAATCTGGGCGGGAGAATTTAATTATCCCACCGATGTAGCACTCAGTTCAGATGGCAATCTTTACATTGCCGATGGCTATAATGATCGTATTCAGGTTTTTTCCAGTACTGGAAAATTTTTACGTAAATGGGGTGGTCCTTTTGGGCTGAATATTTTTGGGCCATTTAACAGCTGGTTTACCACCGTCACATCCATTGACATTGCCCCATCAGACAACGTATTTGTTGCTGATTTTTATAATCACCGTATTCAGAAATTTACCGCAGAGGGAACATTCCTAACTAACTTTGGGGTAAAAGGGAGCGGACTGGGACAATTCAACCATGCAATTGCCGTTACAGTTGCGAATAACGGCACAGTGTTTGTCGTTGACTTTGGAAATAATAGAATCCAGAAATGGCAACCGGGATCACCATGAAAAGTTACCGAATAGGCACCGTTGCAAAAAAACTAAATATTAGCATTGATACCCTGCGTTATTATGAAAAAATCGATTTATTGAAAGCTATTAATCGAAATAGCGGAGGTATCCGCTGTTATGACGGGTCAGATATAGCCAGAATACAATTTATTCAACGCGCAAAGATGATGAATTTCACTTTGGATGAAATAAAAGCATTACTCAAAATGCGTGAAAATCCGGGGCAGATGCGTGATGAAGTTCGAGAGTTAACCCAACAAAAACTAGATGTTATTGAAAGGCAAATGTCCGAGTTAGATATATTGCGTCAAGAATTGCAGGCACTGATTGGTTCATGTGCTTGCAGTCAGCAGGGTTGCCCTATTATTGAGGAAATCGAAAGCATAGATAAAGGCTTAAATTAAAGCAACAACAGCTCATTGTGTTTTATCACCAAGTAGGGTACGCATTGCGTACCATTAATGTATAAACATGCACAATAAGATACGCAGTGCGTACCCTGCTCAAGGTTATCTAATTCACTAAAATTAAAATAAGCTTTATCCTCTGATCCCCAGTTTTTGTCATATACCCCATGTTTAATTGGATTGTAATGCAGGTAATCAAAGTGACGGTTATAGTCCTCTTGATCTCGTAATGTATGTTCCCAAAATCGTCGTTGCCATACACCACGGCGGCGATAACGTTGTTTTGATTTCGAAACATTCATTTCAGATCCGCCATGAGCCAGCCATGATTGAGTAAAATATTTTTTAATGATTCCCCAGCGCTTTGAATAATCAAAATCACCATCAGGTAATGTCCATATTGCATGAATATGATTGGGCATCATAATAATTGCATCCATTTTAAAAGGGTAATCTTGTCTGCAATAAAGAAAAGCTTCACGCAAACATTTTCGCGCTAAACCAGTGTGTAAAATAGGTCGTCGTTTTTCAGTCACCACGGTAAAAAAATATGTACCACCAGCAACATAATTCCGACGATAATCTGACATAAAGCTTCTCGTAGGCTATGCATTGCATACCGGTTGTTTATAAATACACAAAAGAAGGTACGCAATGCGTACCCTACCATTACAGTCACTGCCATTGACTTAAGCGTTTCGCGTAGGATGTGCTGACGACAGGAAGCGCATCAATGATACAAAGATGCGCTTCGTACCTCAGCACATCCTACGGTTCTTCCTTAAGTCAATGGCAGTGTACCGTTACAAGTGAGAGCATCAGCAACTATAACTCACTAAAAGGGGAACTGTAATAGCTTAAATAGGCATTATAAGCAGCCAACACCGCTAAAATAAGAAAGATAACGCCACTAATTTTATGTAAAAGCGTCAAGGGAACCTTTTTAAGTAAGGTTCTTCCTGCAATAACACCCAGTGTTGAAGTCAATATCAAGGCACTGGTTGCTCCCATCCATACTGCAAAGGGTTCCGCTGTACTACTTAAAGCAACAACGGCTAATTGGGTTTTATCACCAAATTCAGCAACAGTGATTAAAAAGAATGTGGTGAAAAAAAGACTATGCCCACTTTTTTCAATCACCTCTTCATCCTCTTCCTCTTCAGTGTTGAATAATGAATGAAGACCAAATACAGCGAATAAAATAGCAACGGTTATAGACACTATATATTCAGGAAACCAACTTGCAATAGCCGCTCCAAAAATAACTGCCAAACTGTTTAAAAAAGCGAATGAAGCAATGGCTCCTAAAAGAACAGGTGTGGCACGGTGACGGGCAGCCAGTGTCATACAAACTAACTGACTTTTATCACCAATTTCAGCAGCAGCAATCAGTAAAAAACTGGTGCTGGCTGTTGCTGAAAGATTGCTTATATTTAACGAAGATAAATAAGTAACTGTGCTTTGTAAATAGACTAATAAATTTTCCATTAATTTTAAATATATTTATTGCTTAATTATTTTTTTATATTGAAAAATCAACCCAGCAACTCTTCTAGTGCCAGCATGATAATAAAACCGATCATTAAAGCAAAAGTAGCAATCCTAGAACGGCCTGATGCATGCGTTTCGGGAATAATTTCTTCACTGATAACAAATAACATGGCACCTGCTGCAAAACCCATTGCAATAGGTAATATAGGTGTAAAAACAGTCACCATGGTAATGCCTAATAAACCACCCACCGGTTCAACTAAACCGGTTAAAGTCGCGATGCCGATAGCCTTCCATTTGTTATAACCCAAGCCGACTAAAGGAAGAGCAACCGCTAGCCCTTCTGGAATATTTTGTATACCGATAGCAGTCGCCAAGACCATACCATTTTTGATATCACCATTGCCAAAACTCACACCCACTGACATTCCTTCAGGAAAGTTATGTATGGTGATGGCAATAATAAACAAAGAAATTCTTTGTAGAGTTTCCATTTTTGCATCAGGCAGATCACCAAAATGCAAATGAGGAAGCTTTTTATCACTCAGATGTAAAAAAAATGCGCCCAGTAACATGCCTATTGCAACAATCCATACACCATTATTAGGCCAGAGAGCATTACCAGACTTAATACCCGGTACAATCAAAGCGAATGATGTGGCTGCCAGCATCACACCTGCTGCCAAACCAAGCATAGCATTAAGCAATTTACTGGATATTTCCTTAAAAAACAGGACGGGCAGAGCACCTAGGCCGGTGGCTAATCCTGCCAAAATACTGGCAAGAAAACCTATTACCACTATTTTTCCAAAAATAATATACAAACTGCCAAATATTAAAATTTGCGAAAGCAGAAAAATTCCAAAAAAGGCAGCCCATCGTTGTAACTGCGGTAAAGCCATTATTTTTTGATAATAAGTACTGGACTGTAGGTAGGCTAGTTGAGTAGCAAAAATATTCTGAATATTTAACATAAATTTATATTTGTTATTTTGTGAAATAAATATAGGTATGAGAGTTTAATAATACCCGAAAGTATGGCTTGGTTATTATTGAATTCTCATTCCTTAGTAAGGTATGTTTAACCGTTCGCTTTATGTAACAATTTCTCAAAAAAGAAACCACTAATTGCGCCCCAAATAATGACATATAAGTCATGGAGTAACATATCGAAAGTCAAGTTATCTATATTGCGCACATAATCAAAAACACCATCAGAGATTATAAATGCAAAAATAAGGTAAAGGGCAACTTTAATTTTAAGTTTATGCCTATACAAGTTCCAGATACCAAGAATTACGAACCCAGAAAAAAAACGTATTAGATTGTGGAATAACATTTCCCTATTTAGGTTATCGATTTTCAATGCTGCATCAATAAAATATAGTATAGCTAAACCTAATAGCAGACATAAATAAAATAATTTCATAATCTTACAATAATGAGTGGACAATTGGGTGCTTATGATATTAAAAACTAAAAATACAGCTTTTGATTAATAGTGCCGCCATATCCAGCGTTTCAAATATCTTTTGCTTTTAATAATCTCAGGCCATTAGCCACTACCAATAAAGAGGCTCCTGTATCAGCCGCAATGGCTTCCCATAAGGTTGCTAATCCAGCAAAGGCTAATACGGCTACAATCGCTTTAAGTGTCAGAGCAAAAACAATATTTTGCCGGATAATACGCAAGGTTCTTTTTGAATGATTTATCAGCCACGGCAGTTTGGAAAGGTCATCACCCATCAAAGCAATATCAGCTGTTTCTATCGCTGCATCAGACCCCATCACGCCCATGGCAATACCCAGATTCGCTCTACCCAATGCAGGCGCATCATTAATACCATCACCAATCATGGCAACATTGCCATATTGTTCAACCATTTGACTGATCACATCCACTTTATCAGCAGGGAGTAATTCTGCATGAACTTCATCAATACCACAAGCTTTGGCAATGTTCTCAGCGGTAATTTGGTTATCCCCTGTCAGCATCGCCAAGTGTTTGATTTTCTGTTGTTTAAGTGATTGTAAAACAGACTTGATTTGTGGGCGCGGCTGGTCGGCAACTGCAATCAAGCCACAAACATGCTGGTCATTGCCAATCGCTATCACAGTTTTCCCTGTCTGCTCCAAGTCTCTTGCTTGTTGACTGATTGCAGATGTTTCCTGACCTCGTTCCAATAAATAACGTCTGGAACCCAGCCAAAAATCAATCCCATTAAATAGGCCCGTCACCCCTTTACCAGGTAAAACAGTCACATTATCCGCATTTGCAATTTGAATTCCCTGATTTTCAGTATAATTTAAAATAGCTTTGGCGAGTGGATGGTTACTGCGTGACTCTAACGCGGCTGCACGGCTTAATAGCTCTTCGGGAGTATGATTATTAAAAGGGTAAAGCCCCGTCACCACTGGATTACCACACGTTAACGTCCCTGTTTTATCAAAAGCAATCGCCTGAAGATGAGCCGGCGCTTCTATATAGATACCGCCTTTTATTAAAATACCCTGCCTAGCGGCACAAGCTAATGAGGCAACAATACTCACTGGTGTTGAAATGACCAAGGCACAGGGACAGGCAATTACTAACAATACTAAGGCTTTATATAACCATGCCGACCAAACACCCGCAAAAAATAACGGCGGAATAATAAAGACGGCTATCGCTAATAACATCACGATAGGCGTGTAAACACGGGCAAACTTCTCTACCCATTGTTCAGCTTCCGCACGCTTACTATGTGCATCTTCTACCAAACGAATAATATGCGCCAGTGTGGTATCAGAAGCCAGTTTAGTGGCCTTAATTTCCAGTGCCGCTTCACCATTAATACTCCCTGCAAAAACCTCATCCCCTGTTTGCTTAGTGACGGGTACACTTTCACCGGTAATGGGTGCTTGATTAACCGAACTAATCCCGGTTATCACTTTACCATCCAGTGGTATTTTTTCACCCGGTTTAACTATAAATAGAGTGCCTATAGTTACTGTTGCAGCGGGGATATTGGTCTCCTGTCCATTTTTATCTTTTATGGTAACATCCGTGGGTGCTAAATCTAGCAAGGCTTCCACTGCATGTCGAGCACGTCCTATACTCCAGCTTTCAATTGCTAATGAGAGAGAGAATAAAAAGCTGACCGCCGCTGCTTCAAACCATTCATTAATCACCATGGCACCGATAATGGCAACCAGCATTAACAAATTCATATCGGCACGGAGTCGTTTCAAGGCAAAGAAAGCTTTGACGATAACGTGACGAACACCAAAAATAATAGCCAGCCCATAAGTTGCTTTTTCAGCCAGAGGCATATCTTGTGGACTATGTGCATTGAGTAGATTTTTAAGGTAATCGCCTAAGTCCTGCCATGAATAAGTCCAGGTTCCTGGCTTTTGAAAAAAATGTTGAATATCGGTAAATCCACCGGCAATGGCAATATGTATCAATATTCCGGCAATAATGCACAAGCCACTTAGAACTGTATAAAGGGTCTGTGAACGTTGCCGCTGGCTAATATCGGTTTGTGTTTCTCCCGGCTTCCAGCGCGTAGCTTTCATTCCGGTTCCGGCAACCGCTTTGATAATAGTTTTTTCTGATACTTGACTAACTTCTTCAATAATCGTCATACGACCATTAATTACATCAAAGGCCAGTTTGTTGTCGCCACCCACTAAAGGCCCTATTTCTGACTTTAGAATACTTACTTCTTCAACACAGTCCAGCCCTTCAATTTTGAAGGTCATGCCTTTACTTGGTGTTGATACCGGTGGTTGAGATTCATTTGCTTCATGCTGACAGCAACAATTTTTTTCAGGAGTTTTCATGTTTTTTTACCCTATTATTCAATGATGCGCTTCGTTCATCAGCACATCCTACCAAAATAAAAATATACTGTAGGATGTGCTGAGGAACGAAGCGCATCAATTCATTCGCCCGTTTCAAAATCAAACTCAACTTGGCTTCCCCAGTTTTCGAGATACCAGCCCATTTTTACATATTTATGAAAGCTGGAATGCGACCAATCCATTACATTAGAGACATAGCCATGTTTGACTGGGTTCCAGTGAATATAATCCAAATGACGATTAAAATCCTCTTCATTTCTAAGCATATGCTCCCAGAATCGACGTTGCCAAATACCACGTTCTCTGCGTTTAATACGACTATTAGAGAGTTGTTCTCCTTTAGCTAACGAACGAGAAAATTTTCCCTTTAGCAAATTCCAGCGTGTGGAATAATTGGTATCACCTTCAGGTAGTGTCCAGATACAATGTAAGTGATCTGGAAGGATTACAACGGCATCTATTCTAAAAGGATGCTTTGCTTTGACTTCGCTAAATGCCGAGCGTAACACCTTAATATTCTCGATTAATAAGGGATTATTCTGTCTTTTTAACAAATTTACCGTAAAGAACCAGCTTGCCCCTGGTGTATATATGCGTCGATAATTCGTCATTATTGAAACTCCTTATAAAAATAATGGGGTAGTCCCTTAGAACCTGTTACCACAATATATTGTGTTTTTTAAATTAGCCATAACTTCTATATAGCAGATATGGCTTGGTCTTCAAGTGATTTGGTCAAATACAAACACACTACATATTGTATCAAGAGGAGCTAATGGACTACCCAGTTAAAAATATATTGACGTTTCATGATGCGCTTCCTATCGTCAGCACATCCTACTTACATAGCCACTCCCCCTCTTTCTCCGGTACTAATTCGAACCGCTTCCAGTACCGGCAATACATAGATTTTCCCATCGCCTCTAAGCCCTGTATGCGCACCTTCCTGTATCGCTGTAACGACCTGTTCGATTTGATCATCACTACAGGCTATTTCCAGTTTTAAGCGAGAAGCCAAACCATAGCTGTCTTCATCAAAAATAGCATCTGACGTTTCTTTATGGCTACGCCCACAACCACGCATTTCTAACACACTGATTCCTGATAAGCCTTTAATTTTGTGTAATTCCAGTATGGCATTCTCAAGTTTCAGTGGTTTTATATAAGCAATCACTTGTTTCATATCAATCCCTCTCTTTAACCCAAATTTTTCCAGCTGGGCTCATGGCTAATTCCCAATCCTCGCCATCTCCCTTGACATCAACTTCATATTCAATACGTCCATCAGGATGTTCAATTTTTTCCGCATCCTGAATACTTAGATTTGTAAAAGTCTGCTTCAGTGTTTTAATGATCGCATCAGGCAATTCGGAGACCTCAATGGCTTCTTCATGCCCAAAATGTTTACCATGCGCCTCAAACAGAGTTTCATGATGTTTACCGTTGGTTTTATATTTAACTTCATATAAGACTATTCCAAAATGCAATTCTTTATCAACTTTAATATTTTTTGCATCAGGATGTTCTGCTTTCATGGCTTTAATAACCGCTTTAGGTACTTCAGATAGTTTAATTTTTCCAGCTTGTGCTGAAAAAGAACTTAATACCAAAGTTGCTAGTAATGATGAAAATAGTATTTTTTTAGGCATGATAATTTCCTGTTTAATTAAGCTTTCTTACAAATTAAAGCGTACAAAATAACTATTTTGTACGCCAAAAATAGTTATTTTGGTTCTGTTACAAACCACTTGTACAGTGCAGGTATAATCAATAAAGTTAAAAAGGTTGATGTAACCAAGCCACCAATCACTACAGTTGCCAACGGACGCTGTACTTCTGAACCTGTACCACTCGCAAGTAATAACGGAATTAACCCTAATGCCGTGGTTACAGCGGTCATCAACACAGGACGAACCCGAAGACAAGCGCCCTGAATGGATGCTTTGTCAATAGGATTGCCTTCCTGTACTAATTGATTAAGATAAGTAACCAGCACCATACCATTTTCCAGTGCGATACC
>CAYYNM010000110.1:0-10608 GCA_964472945.1 uncultured Methylomarinum sp.
GGCCAAAAGGGCTTTTTCCGTAGCAGGTTCTCTATTCTCGGACAGCCTCCTAGGCCATAAAATGAATATGCATATTATTGCTGAAGGAATAGAAAATGCCTCTCAAGCCGCATTTTTAAAGGAACATTTATGTGATTATGGACAAGGCTATCTCTATAGCAAACCTATTTCCGCAAAGAAAATAGGCGACTTAATTCGTAGAGTAAAATAATTTTATACCTTAAGCTTAAAGAGTTTTGTATCAAACAAAAATAACTATGTAATCAGTGCATCAATTTTAGTATTTAACTCACTATATTCAATAGAATCATAACGGGCATAATTTAGGTTTTTAAACAGCCCTGTTAGTTTAATAAAAAATAACCTGACTTGTTCCTGGTCAGTAAAGTTGTAATCGTAATTGACCAGTTCAATAATCTTTTTAAAGTTTTCTTTTTGTCTACTGATTGAAACGGCAACATCCACTTCATCAAAAGCATCCTGCTGTAAATAAACCATATCAAGAAATAATGCTTGCTGGTAAGTTATATAATCTTCTAAAGAAATGCCCTCTTCCCCTGCTACTTGAATCATTTGATAAATATCTTCACCACGTTTTAATAAATCAAGCATAGCTTTTACATCTTCACTCCAGCCCTGAGATAGCTCTTTTTCAAACCAGGCACTGAGCTGTTCATTATATCTAGACCATGAAAGTAAAGGATCAACTGCCGGATAAAAACGTTTATAAGCTCTATCGGCACTTAATCCTAAAAAAGTTTTAACCGTACTTAGTGTTGATTGAGTTACCGGCTCCTCAAAATTACCACCTGCTGGAGAAACTGTACCAATCATGGTTAAACTCCCCTCTACATCATCGGCAATTTTAATAATACCGGCTCGTTCATAAATACTTTTAATGGCTGAGTCTAGGTAAGCGGGAAAAGCTTCTTCTCCTGGTATTTCTTCCAGCCTTGCGGAGGTTTCCCGCATAGCCTGTGCCCAACGCGAGGTAGAGTCTGCCAGCAATAAAACATTTAACCCCATCTGCCGATAGTATTCACCTAGCGTAATACCGGTGTATATTGATGCCTCTCTTGCCGCAACCGGCATTGAGGAGGTGTTACAGATAATGATAGTTCTATCCATTAATGATTCGCCTGTTTTGGGGTCTTTCATTTGTGGCAGCTCTATGATTGTTTCAACCACTTCCCCGGCTCGTTCACCACAAGCGACAATAATAACAATATCAACATCTGAATTTCTTGAAATTAAATTCTGTAATACTGTTTTTCCTGCACCAAAAGGCCCTGGAATACAAGCGGTTCCACCTTTTGCAATGGGGAAAAAAGTATCAATTAACCGTATATGAGTTATTAATGGTTCTGATGGGTACTGCCTTTGAACAATATTATTTTTCAATAATTGTTGGGGTATTGGGTTTCGAACAGGCCATTTTTGTCTCAAAGTTATAATTTGTTCATCCCCCTGTTTTAATTTAATTTTTGCAACAGGGTCTGTAACAGTTACATTACCTTCTTGAATCCAACTAACTGTAGCGCTACCTTTTAGGTTAAAAGGTAGCATGATTTTATGGCTAAAACCTCTTTCAACTACGGTGCCAATAACAGAACTCGCTTGTAAAATATCACCCGTTTGAACAGTAGGAGTGAAAGCCCACTGTCTATTTTCATCAAGTGCCGGTAAATCAACACCTCTGGGCAAGAAAAAACCAAAATTACTGGCCAAAACGTCTAAAGGATTTTGCAAGCCATCGTAAACCTGGCCAAGCAACCCCGGACCTAGCTCTACAGCAAGCATTTCACCCGTTTGTTCAACCCAGTCACCGACTCCGATACCCATAGTACTTTCAAATACTTGTGCATCAGCAGTATTGCCTTGAATACGTAAAATTTCGGCTTTTAAACGTTCAGTATGTCGGACTGTAGAACGTGAAGGAATAATATAGACTACTTCATTTTTAGTTAATGGCTTGCTCACTCCGTCTAAAGACTCAATAGAAACAATATCATCTTGAACCGCAATGACACGGGCAGTTAATTGGGGTTTAGTTAGCATATCACTTTATTTTGTAGCTCAGCGTCAACCAAATCATTAAATCGTTGAGCGGCTATTTTATTATCATAACTATTCCAACGATCAATAATATCCCAGCGTAAAACATAAATAATAACCGCTTCAAAATTAAAATAGTGGCCTAAACTTAGTTGCTGATAATGATCCCACACCACACTAAACAAAAACTTTTCCAATTGTAAACTTTTGTTTGCCGTTAATAATTCATTAACTTCAGCTATCCACGGTAATTGTTTTCCCAAACCCAAGTCAGGTTCATGCCAATATTTAGTCATCATAAAATACCAGTAATCAAAACCAAATATATTTTTGGTTGGTGGCGTATTTTTCCCTTGGTGCCTCATTCTTAATGCTGCCAGGATAATACGTAATTCCAGTCGCCAAATAATAATACTCTTAATAAAATCATTATTAAGAGGCTCGATTGAGCCCATTATTTCATTAACAAATATTTGATTAATATCTTCTTTTATATGAGACCAATGTAATAATTGTTCTATCTTCAACAAATCAGCCGCATCATTTTTATCTAATAATTTTAACCGTTTATTAAGTTGAATTCTGGATAAAGGCGTTTGTTCTTCATCAAACAATATGGTTTTATGAGTGGGTAAACTGGTCACTAAAAGTGTATATTTACAATTATTAGGGTAAGCCATCTGCTATTTCACAATCCCTTGTAATAACGCTCTAAATCTGGGTTGAATATGCTCCAACAATAAAGCGGCAACCGCTTCATCAGTAAAATCAATTTCCATGGCATCATCAACCAGACGAACAGTTAAACCTGCTTTAATATCATCAGAAAATTCAAATTTCACCCCTTCTCTTAAAAGGTTTGCAGCAATAGAGGCCGTGTAATGGCTTAAGATTCCTTGATTTAATTCCTCAGGATTTTTACGTAGTTCATCAACCCCCATAATATCTTCAGGTAAAGTAATCACAAGCTTTTTATGATCATCTAATGTTGTTTTTTCTCGAACAATACCGGCTAAAGCTAAAATCAATTTTTCAGTAAAGTGCTGATCCAGCATTTGTTTGCCAACCACTCGCATAACTTCATCACCGAAACTTCCCAATAAAGTATCACGTAATTTTAATAAGGCATCTCGCCGAGCTAGTTTTAAAGCGTCTTCACCCGCTGATTTTAAATCATTGGCCTCGTTTTTTGCTATCTCTATTAGTTCTTTAGCTTCATTTTCAGCTTCCGCTATTATCCACTCTGCACGCTTTTGTGCATTGCTTACCAGGTCTTCAGATTTTTTTTGACCGGCTTCAATACCTTCACTTCTCAGGCGCTCAATCAGTGATTCTACACCTGACGAGGCAATATGTGGCTGCTTACTTGTCATAAACTGTACCTAAGGAATATTCCCACTAATAACCAATGCAAAAATAAAAGCAAATACCGCAAAGCCTTCCACAATGGCAGCTGGAGCGACAGATAGTCCAAAAATCTCTGGTTTTGCTTTGGATGCATGAATCGCAGATGCACAACATTGCCCCTGATAAACGGCACTAAACAATAAAGCAAAACCACAAAGTAAACCTATAGCAAATATACCCGGTGCATTCTCTAAAGTAATGGTTCGGTTCAGGGTAAACATAACAACAATTCCATATATTACTTGGGATGATGGCATTGCAGACACCCCAACATATCGACCATAACCACTTTCAGTATCCAGCATAGCTCCAATAGCGGCTTGACCTGCAATGGAGCACCCCATAATACTGCCTATTGCCCCCAAAGCCATCGGGGCATATAAGCCAAACCAACCTAGTATCAATATAAAATCAGACATTACCGCCCGCCCTTCTTTGAAAACGCTTTAAATGCATAGCCTTCATCTGAAATACTCCAATTATAAAATTCAATAAAATTCAACCTCAAACCATGAACGACACCACTCATTAGACACAACATTAAATTTAAAGTATGTCCTAAAATCAGTATTAAAATACTAGATAATAAGCCTAAACCATGTTCTGTGAGATAAGCTTGTTCGGCTAACTGATTAAAAGTAATTGCTAACGATGCACTGGCCAAGCCCAATGCAAACAATCGCATATAACTGAGAATATCACCAAATATTTTTGTAAGCCGAGTTATATTTTTAAAGCCATCCAATAATTTCCATAAAATATCAATGGGCTGTCTCAGAACTCTTTCACTACTAAAAAATAACAACAATCCAAAACCTAATATTAATAAGCTATAAGAGACTGTACTTATCATGGGTTCTATAACCACATGACTACTAATAAGCCAAAGCATAAAGCCACCAATAACTAAACAAATCCAGCCAAATGCGGCTATAGTCTCTGCCTTGGTTTTACCCTGATAAGCTTTAATACTATTAGCTAATATTATATGTATCACCCCAACAGCTATTGATAAACGCATCATGCTATCGAAATCATTTATATTAATAATTTTCAATGCCCCCGCAAACGAGTTTTGTGCTGGACTATAACCAAAATACCCTCCTGTAAAAACACCCCAGATCATTGAAAATATAATAGTAACCAAAGCCAAAATTCGTAGCCTTTTGCCTTTATCTGTTTTGCCTAATTTTTTCCATTTCAAGCTAAGTATCAAACCAAAAATACTGGCATATCCTGCATCTGATAAAATCATCGCAAAAAAGAATGCAAATGAAAAAAATAATACCCTGGAAGGGTCCCAATCATTATAAGCGGGCATCTGATAGAACTTAACAAGCTCTTCTCCACCCGCTAATAAGTTGGGATTTTCAAGTAGTGTTGGGGGAGAGTCACTCAGCTTTATATCCTCTACTATTGCAACAATATTATTATTCTCAGCAAATTCGTTATACTCGGCTACCTTATTAGTGGGAACCCAAGCTTGAACTAAAAATAGATTTTGTTCAGTTAAGCAGATAGCTTCTGCTGTGGTTAAAGCCTTAAAATCCTCATATTCAAGCAAGTGTAAAGTAATCAAGGTGATCCAGCGAGTTAAAGACTCTCTTTCTGCTTGTTTATCTTCTAAAGCTAGTTCAATATCTTGTAAATCTTTTTGTAAGCTGGACAATGGAACTTTGCCTGTATGTGTTCTAGGAACGGGTAAGCTGTTGGCTGGTGGCTCAGTTTCAGCAAGTACAACAACAAAATATTGGATATTATCAACATGTACTACCTGATAGACTAAATCAGACTTGATTAACGGCATTAAGCGTTTAGGGATAATATAAAACCAGAATTTTATATTATCTAAATTAATCGCCGTTGATAAGTCAAAGTCTCCCCAAGGTTTAACTTCTTCTATTCGATTAATAAGAAAGTCACGCTGATCCGTGAGAGTCCTTAAATCTGTTTGTATTTGTAGCACCTGTTGTACAACAGCTTCTCTATCAAAACAGTCTGTTTCCTTAATTTGTTTACGTTTATTTGCACATTGAATTAAATAATTAAGAGCTTGTAACACTTTATCTGTACTTTTTGAGGTATCAAAATCTATTGAAACCAACTGCTTATCAAATGGAATTAAATGGGCACCTCCCAAAACTTGAAGCTTTTTAAGAACCTCAGTTTGTTCTGATCTTAAACCACATAAAGTCAGTTTTTTAAGTGCGACAATAGACATTATAATTTTTCTTTTAAATTATTTTGCTTGGTAATTTTAGCTCTCACCACAGCGGCTCGCTCTGTATCAGAAAGAAAAATTTGAATCTTTCTAATATTTTGTTGTGCCCGTGGAATTAAAACTTTATCGAATAAATTGACCCGTTGAGTGACTTTTTTAACGGCATATTGCAAAATTTCTAAGCGTTTATTATTAACCTGTAATTGAACTTTTAACTCCAGCATTTCTTTTAGCTGTACAACCAACAGATCCACCCAATGAGGTTTAGATAATAATGAATAAGGCATTAATTCAATTTCAATCTGACTAATATAAGGCAATTTAATACCCACCTTATTTTCTTCAGTCATCTGTATTTGTTTAATTGCCACTAAACCTTTTAGATCAATATAATCACTGGATAACATGGGTAACTGTTGTTTTACAATGGCATAACAATCATCTATTTTCTGCTGCGTCTCTTTCTGTTCATTAATTGCCCGCTTACGCTCTATCACCAATTGTTGCCGTTTTAAATCTAGCGAAGGTAAATAGTGTTTATAGCGTTTTAATTGGGCACCTTCTTTATGTAAAGATGCCTTGCTAAAGGATAACCTAGGCATTTTCTATCAAGCTGGTTTCTGGAAAGTATTTATCAACTAGCGTTTGCTTCATTAATAATTCACTTTTATCAAAACACTCAGCCAAAGTTTGCCAACATAAATCAAGTGCGTCTTCTAATGCTAAAGAAATATTAATATTCATAAAACGCTCCCTAAATAACTGGCCGAATTGTAATAACCTTTCATCATAAGAAGACAATTCAAAAGCCATCGCTTGCTTTTGTTCTGCTTCATTCGCGGCAGAATAAAAGCGTATCATGGCATTCATGATTTGAGCATGGTCTTCACGCGTCACCTTGCCAATAACATGCTGTTTTAAGCGTGATAATGACCCAAATGGATCTAATATGCCATCATGTAAATAAAATTGTCCTTCTGTAATATAACCCGTATTATCAGGGACAGGGTGTGTTACATCCCCTCCTGGCATGGTTGTTACCGATAAAATAGTGACAGAACCTGCTCCACTATAGTCACAGGCTTTTTCATATCGTTTAGCCAATTGTGAATACAAATCCCCCATATAACCTCGATTAGAGGGTACATGTTCCATCGAGATACCCACTTCTTTCATCGCATCCGCATAAGCTGTCATATCTGTCATAAGTACAAGAACACGTTTACCTTCTTCAACCGCAAAACGTTCCGCAACCGTTAAAGCCATATCGGGTACTAAAAGCCTTTCTACAATAGGGTCTGAAGCAAGATTACAAAACATCACGGTTCTGGCAAAAACACCTGCCTCTTCAAATTGACTCCGAAAAAAATAAAAATCATCAAAAATAAGGCCTAACCCAGCAAATACAACGATATCAGCATCAGCCTGAATTCCAATACGCGCTAAAAATTGATTGTAGGGTTCACCAGAAACAGAAAAAATAGGAATTTTTTGACTTTCAACCAAACAGTTAAATACATCAATCATCGGTACATTAGTGCGAATCATTTTAGAGGCTAATACGCGTTTCATGGGATTAACTGAGGCACTTTCAATGGAAACTTTAGTATCAGGCTCCAGGCTAGACCCTCCATCCATAGGTTCACCTACTGCATTAAAAATTCGCCCAAGAATATTGTTCGAATAGGTTACTCGCATAGAATGCCCTAAAAAAATAACCGATGCATGAGTAGAAATACCTTGAGCACCTGAAAATATTTGTAGTGAAACTTGATTCCCTTTTATCTTAATCACCTGAGCTAAAGAGCTAGAGCCATTAACATCTTCAACCCGTGCTAAATCACCAAAGCACGTTGTAATATCTTGCTGTCCCTTAGATTGTGAAACATAAACCGTTATTATATTACCTATAATAGAAGTAATATTTTGATGTTTTATTAAGCTTTCAATCATGGTTGTTTCCGATATAGTTATCGTTTTATCTGTAATAAGGTTTAGAGCGTACTTTGCAGTTAATGTAAGAATAAAACACTTGTAAAACAAGCTAATTTTTCAGTTGCTATTTTTCCTGAAAAAACACCTAAACCAATAGTTAATTTCTCGTTCCCACGCTCCTGCGTGGGAACGAGAGATATATCCACCTTCCTTAGCTATTGGTTTAGATATGTATACGCCTAAATATAAGCTTTTTCAATAATATTAATATAAATTACCCACTGCGCCATATTGATAGTAATAACCAAATTCCGCCAATAAATGCTCCTATAAACCCCATTAAACCAAATAAAGAGGAAGGCCCACCTTTGACTGTTGTTACAATAGAGCTGCCTACAATTAAAGCAGAGGTCACTAAACTAATAGATAAGCGGTTAATACTACGATCCAGCTCTTTACCCAGCCACTCTGGTTTATTCACATCAATTTTCACCCCTAACGAACCATATCGCATCGCTTCCATTAGTCGGTGTAAATCTTTGGGTAAGTCAGTGATTAACTCTGCAACCTCCAAAACATTAGCTTTTCCTCTTTTTAATAAGGCCTCGGGGCTATACCTTGCTAAAAAAATACGTGTTATTAAAGGTGATGCAACCTCGACTAAATTAAAATCAGGGTCCAGTTCACGCCCCAAGCCTTCTAAGGTAATAAAAGCTTTAAGTAACAAGGTTAAATCAGGAGGTAAATTAAGCTGATAATCTCGCAGTAAGGTTGTCAGGTTATTGAGCAAATCAGTAATACTTAATTCTTTTAATGGAATATCGTGGTATTGATCAATAAAGTCATCAATATCCAGTAAAAACCTGTCTCTATTATTTAAATTTGTATGATCACTCCATTGTAATAAAACTTTAACAACTCTTTGGGAGTCTTCATCAACTAAGCCTCGTAACAGGTTTAACACCTGCTCTCGCCTCTCTTCAGATAAACGCCCTACCATGCCAAAATCAATAAATGCGATACGATTATTATTAAGATAAAAGCAATTACCAGGGTGAGGGTCTGCATGAAAAAAACCATCTTCCAGAATCATTTTCAATACAGTTTCAGCACCCCGTTTAGCCAATAATTTGCGGTCTAATCCTGCTTTTTCTATCGCATCAATATCATACCCGGGAATACCTACAATTAATTCCTGAACATTCATACGCTCACAGCTCCACTGCCAGTAAACCTTAGGAATAACAATATTAGGGTCATCGGTAAAATTCACTTTCATACGCTCTGCATTACGACATTCGGCTGCTAAATCGAGCTCACGGCGCATAGACTGGGTAAAATGACGGATTATTTCCTTAGGCTGAAAGTGTTGCAGAACTTTTATTTCCTGCTCAGCTATTTCAGCTAATTGAGCCAATAAACGTAGATCTGCTTCAACAACTGAACGAATACCTGGACGACGAATCTTAACGACCACTGAGCTACCGTCTTGTAAGCGCGCTTTGTAAACTTGACTTATTGAAGCAGAAGCTAAGGGCTGGGGGTTAAATTCTGCAAATATTGCTTCAGGTTTAGCCCCTAAATCCTCTTCAAATTGTGCGGCTAACTGTTGATAAGGAACTGCTTTAACCTGATCCTGAAGTTTTTTGAATTCAACTAACCATTCAGGTGAAAATAAATCAGCTCTGGTTGCAAGAATTTGGCCTAACTTAACAAAAGTGGGCCCCATTTCCTCAAGCGCACGTCTTACTCTAACCGGTGGTTCAATCCTTGTTAAATCATCAACTTCCTGCCACTTTAATACATGCCCTGCACTTTCAATGATATTAGCCACACCTAAGCGTTGAACGATATCACCAAAGCCATAGCGAATCAGAATTGAAGATATTTCGTGAATCCGTCCAAAATCACGAGCAACTTTTAATGTTTCTAATAACATATATTTAAATTTAGAAAACTATTGATAATAAAAGAGTAAGTAGGATGAGCTGACACATCTTTTTGCAAAAGATGCGCTTCGTTCCTTAGCACATCCTACAACAACTTGCCTAAAGCGATGCAAAATATGGGAGCAATATTTGGGTATTTTATTTCCAGTTACCTACTGATAGCTCCATTCAACGCTTATTTGTTATTTGGATCTAAACTATCTGCAATACCCGCTAAAATACCACTGGCAATCCGGGCAAAGCTTGAGCCAGTTGCTTTTGCAACATCAGATAACTGTATTTTTTGTAACCTGCCATTCTTAGAAAGATCGTGATGTAAATCCGATAAAATTTGTTTTACTGAGTTACCCACAGAGGAACCACTATTTTGAAAATGATTAAATAAATCTGTCAGTGTTTCACGCGTGGATTCTTGCCCTTTCTTAGCCACCTCACTTAAGGTATCCAGAAACAAGCTTTCCAAATCTTCTAAATCAGTTAAAGCTCGCTTTAAATCATGATCTGAAAATTCCTGTACATTTGTACTGGCTTCCTCAATCGCTAATTTTGAAGCCTCTGCAACCTGCCCTAGCGCAGCATCAACACCCATGATTACTTGTTTTATGGCTTCACCACTTTTGTTTGACTGGGTATCTACTCCAGCACAAGCCCCTTCAATCACATCATTAAGGGTTTGTTTAATCTCATCAGGCTGTATTTTTCCTTCTTTAAGTGCCTGAACAACAATATGACGAATATTATTTTCAATATTACGACCTTCTGCCACTGTATCAAAAGCTGCATTTTTTGTGTTTTGTGTTTTTGTTGTCATCAATTTCACCTTTTTGTTTAAAAAAAACGTACCTATTACTCGATGTTCCAGTTTTTTTAACTTGAATTCAGAAAACACTAAAAACCACAGGGGGGGAAGGCTAGTTACCCTTACTCCAATATCATTAAGATTACTGCTCTAAAGCCCTCTCCTGCTGGATGCCTACAGGGATGTAGGTAAGTAGAGCAATGCAGGAGCAATTGCCGAGAGGGTTGGGTGAGGAGAAATAA
>CAYYNM010000111.1:0-10560 GCA_964472945.1 uncultured Methylomarinum sp.
GCACGCAGGAATGACAGTTGTTTTTGTTAAATTAATTTTACGTGGGTACTTATTTGATTACCTGAGAATGATTGAAAATTCAAAAAAACGCACAATCTAACTTGCAAAATTAGTTTTTTAGAATGGTTTCGCCGTGTTTATGTAACAGAGCGTATGATGATTAATGAGTGTATGATTAAAACTGACGCTCAACGGGTTTAACTTAATAAAGCTAAAAACTACAAGTATTTTAGCTTAGATAATTATGGAGAGAAAAATGTCCAAATCTAATTATTTTATTTTATTCTTACTTGCTTATTTTTTGACTGGCTGTGTCAACCTTGATGCTGTAGGGAAATTTGCAGATGGCGCCAATATGCTCTCCCAAGCCTCTTCTCAATTTTATACGGCAGAACTGGCTACAGATAGAAAATTGGCAGGATTGACTGTTGACCTTTCTAAGCAAACGAGTTCTGATGAATCTGCTTGGCTTCAATTGACTAAAGGAGAGAACCTAATTGCTGAAACTCGGAGAAATCAAGCCACTATATCTGCTCTCGCTGCTTATGCTGACAACCTAAAAGAAATGGCTAATGATAAAAATGATGAAGTGGTTGCAAAGTCAGCAGCAAAATTCAGTACCAAACTCAACAGTCTCAGCAAAGAAATCGACAATAGTAGTGACCTGAATGAATCAGCATTAGCCAAGGCTTTTTCTGGGCTAGCTAACTTATATACCGATATAAAAACTAGAGCTATTATTAAACAAAAAGTAAAACTGGCTCACCCCTTTGTTACTATTATTGTTAATACCATGGTAAAGGATATTGAACGACAACAAGCTCGGTTTTCACTGGCACGATTAAGTGCTAATGTTAATCGTGAAACATGGTTTAACAGCTTTAAAAAAGATTATCAGTCTGGAAAACTATCGGCTTCGCAAAAATCGTTAATTTCTATTGCGGCAGGCCATATAGTGGAAAATGAACTTGAAGAGAAGTTATCAGAGCTTTCTACAGGTAATTTTTTAAAACAATTGAAGAAAACAGCAATCAGTTGCTTGGCTGCTCATAAAGCCATAAGGGATACCGATTTAAAAGATGATGCAAAAGAACTGGTAGAATTTGTGGGTGATGCTAAAAAACTGGTCGCCGCTGTTTCGGATGTTAAATAACGGGAGTATAAAACCATGCTAACTACAGAAGAAATCCTTGATTTACTATCCTCATTAATTTTGGATTTGGGTGCTATTCGCGAAAAAATAAGCAACTCTATTGACCGCGCTGCAATCAACAACCAAATCATGGCCTTAACAAAATTGTGGCGAAAAATTGATGATATAAGAGCATCTAAACCTAGAGGTGATCTTGCTGATGCTCAATCATCACTGGAAGGGATTAGTAAAGAGCTGAAAAAAGAAAAGAAAAAATTAGAAAATGTAGCAAAAGTGATTTACAAGGCGGCTCAGGCTATTGCCGTTGCAGAAAAGGTTTTGAAACTGGTAGCTTAATTTAACTGTAGCCAATTTAATATTTCAATAAACTCATTACTACAATCGGTAATAATTATGAAGCCTAATCAAAAAATTTATTTCTCTTTACTTTTTCCTGTATTCATTTTTTTATCTGGCTGTGCACCTGATTATATTTATCGCAGTAATTATAATAATTGCATTGCTAGCTCCAGTGAGGCATGTGAAACGCATTCTATTCAACTTCATAACCAGGGCACAAACGCTGAGTATCAGCTGGATTTTGTTGAAATTGACGATCAAGGGCAAATAAGAGATCGCAAACAGATGAATGCTTTACTGGATAAAATCTATAAAGTAGCTGCTTTTGATAATGTATTACTTAATGTTTTTGTTCATGGCTGGCATCATAATGCTGCCCCTGGTGATAGCAATATAGTAGGGTTTAAGGAAAATCTTAGAAAATTAAGTCAAATTGAGCATCAATATAGTCAGGAAAAAGGAAACAAGCCCCGGAAAGTGATTGGAATTTATGTGGGCTGGCGAGGAGAGTCAATAGATTTCCCCGGACTTAGGTATGCCACTTTTTGGGATAGAAAAAATACAGCAGAGGAGGTGGGGCATCTTGGTATCTCTGAATTACTATTAAAACTTGAAGAAATTAGCAATGTAAAAAACACTCAGCCACCCAAATTTAGAAGCCGCCTGGTCATTATTGGTCATAGCTTTGGAGGTGCTGTCGTGTACAATGCTATCTCGCAAATTATGACTAGCCGTTTTATCAATAGCAAGCCAGGAAAAAACTTTGTAGGTCCAGTACAAGGCTTTGGAGATTTAGTTGTGCTACTGAACCCAGCTTTTGAGGCAATGCAATTTTCTCCCCTGTATGATTTGGCACAGTCCCGATGCAGTTATTTAGCTTCAGGGCATCCTCGTTTGGCTATCCTGACATCAGAAACTGATTATGCAACTAAATATGCTTTTTGGGCTGGAAGGCTTTTTTCTACCTTTCTGGAAACCCATAATACAATTATTCGGGAACAGTGTAATGGAAAACGCAAACTGATTCTGGATGAAGGTGAAGCAAGTCGTAATACAGTGGGCCATTTTAAACCCTTACTTACACATACTTTAACGCTGGCAGAAAACAGCAAAACGGAAACTAAGCCAAAAGCTGTTAATAAACAGCTGCTCATAACCTGGAATCAGCAGCAACAGGAAAAAAGTCAGCAATATGGCAATACGATTCTGACTAGTTTAGATAAAACAGCTGTGAATAACCCTTATTTAAACATTCAAGTCAGCCAGGAAATTATGGATGGCCATAATGATATTTTTGGTGATAATCTAATGGGGTTTATTCGTATGTTAATCATTTCTTCTACAAATGATTAGTCTTCAAAGGTCAATCTGGTTTATTCAGGCTTTAGCTATTTTATAAAAATATCTATTTAACAGTTGCTTGTTATTTTGGCAGGGATTGCAGAGATGATGGGCGAAGGGATGAGGAGAGTAGGCTTGATTGCATGGAGCAATGCAGTAGTGTGCCGCGAGGAAGTTGAAATAAATTCTTTGTTTATAAACATTTGCAAAAGAGAATTATCTCATTCCTCCTCACCCCAACCCTCCCCAGTAAGGGAGGGCTTAACAGTACCCCATTTTCTTCCTAGCTTTTATGAGGCAATTCAACTTCAGTAATAATACCTGCATCGGGATCTTGAAAAATTTTATCATCAAGGTTATTTTCTGTTCTGGCAACAATACATGTGACAGTGGCATCACCGGTAATATTTACTGCTGTACGCACCATATCTAATATTCTATCAACACCTAGAATTAAACCAATACCCTCAACGGGTAGGCCTACCTGATTAAATACCATGGCCAGCATTATTAATCCTACTCCTGGCACGCCTGCTGTACCAATTGAGGCTAAAATAGACATACCCACAACAGTTAGGTAATCGGTTAGCCCTAAGTCAATAGCATAAACATTGGCAATAAATACAGTGGCAACACCTTGCATAATGGCTGTGCCATCCATATTAATGGTTGCGCCTAAAGGAACCGTAAAAGCTGCTGTGGCGTTATTTACCCCTAAGCGTTTTTCAACAACTTGTAAGGTAACAGGTATAGTGGCATTGGAACTGGCGGTGCTAAATGCAAAAATATGGGCAGGGCGCATTTTTTTGATAAATATCCACGGATTTAATTTAGCGAATAAGGCGAGTAATAAGCTAAAAGTCCCCAAGCCATGTAGCAATAAACAAAGAATAACCACAGAAAAATAGCCGATCATCGGTAAAATTAATCCTATTCCCTGGATAGAAAATGTTTTAGCCATTAAAAAGAAAACACCAATGGGTGCAAAGTCCATCACAAGTGTGACAACTTTCATCATAACTTCATTTAGTTTTTCGGCTGTTTGGGCTAATTGACGACCAATATCACCAGTCATTAACATGGCTATAGCAAAAAGAATCACAAAGAAAATGATTTGTAGCATATTGCCTTCAGCAAATGCATTGACAGGATTGCTAGGGACAATGTTTATAAATACATCGGTAAGAGGAGGTGCTGGTTTTGGGGTAAAACTGGCAGTGCCAGTGACTTGTTCAAACCCCTTGCCTGGTGCAAATAAAATGGCAACAGTAAGTGCCAAAGTAATGGCTAAGCCTGTGGTTGCAATATATAAGGCAAATGCTTTAACACCTACACGGCCAAGTACTGCCACATCGCCAATGCCGCAAACACCACAAATTAGGGAGAAAGTGACTAAGGGTACGACTAGCATTTTTAAAGAATTGACAAAAGCTGTGCCGATAACATGAAATAAGCCATTGACTAAATAGGTTTGTACAAATTCTATATTATGTGCAAACGCATTAATTAAACTGCCGGTAATTAAACCAAGGCACATGGCGATAAGGATTTTTGTGGTGACAGACATTTTATTGCTCATGTTTAAATTGCCTTGTTGTGAATAGGTGGAGTATTAAAAATAGGTCTATTAAATTAACTAATCAGTTGTAGAGCGGACTTTAGTCCTCTCTACAACTAAGTACCCACGTAAAATTAATTTAACAAAAACAACTGTCATTCCTGCGTGCTCTTAGCAGGAATCCATCTGACCTACACAGTAGATTCCCGATAAGAACACTCGGGAATGACGAAAATAAATTGTTAAGTTAATTATGCCTGCCTACTTATATAGCTGTAGTTTGTTAATGGGCTGTGCTAAAAAAATTTAATATAGAATTGATTGCATCAATATCTAATTCAGAGGTTCTAATATTTTTTCTGCATAAAGCCCCTCTAAAACCTAAATAATCAGCGTTCAAAGATATTAGCTCTGTAATGTCCTGTTGCTTAAGTGAACCGGCTAAACCACAAAGTAATTGTGCTGATTTAGCCTGGCTGACAAACTGTTTAATATCAGTTATATCCATAACTTGTAATAATGAGCCATTCGTCTTGTTCATAGTATCCAGCATAACACCATAAAATCCAGCCTGTTTAAATGATTCTATAGTGTTAATATCAGGGTTGGTATCTGCAAATAATACAGCAATTAATTTATGACCTTGTTGGCTTATGCTCGATAAGCTGGATATAGTGTCTTGCCAGTTACCACCGGGGAAAAAACCAATTTTAATATAATCAACGCCTGTTTCAGCCATTGCTTTCACAGCTTTATATACAATATCAGCTTGCATAGGCAGGTCACCTACTGTTGCACTCACTGGTTTTTGGTGATTAACTGCATTAACAATAATACTAACATCTTCAGTTGATAAAGCACCTAATGCACCCTGTTCTGGTTGTTTTAGGTCAATAATATCTATAGTCGTATTTAAAATAAGTTTAGCCTCTTTCAGGCCATTTACGCTTGCCAGCATTCCAGTCATATTTTTTCTTGCTCCTGCCTATGCTGTTCGATTAATTCCATTAACCACCCCCAAGCTTCAAGCTCTTTTCCCCCTGCTGTTTTATTTAATCCGATACTTAAATATTGGATTTCAGATTGTATCTTGTGTAACGGTAATATTTTCAACCGACTCACTAAAATAGCGGCTTCTAATACTGCAAATTGTGCACGATTATAACCTGTAAAAGGTGCATGATTTACACTGTGAACAGCTTTACAGAATAATTGAGGACGAGTTTCGTCTTCCTCAATACGTAATAATTTTAATTCTTTATGAGCTAATGCAGAAGAAAGATAATGTCCATCAATTTTTTCTGTGCGTGTTAAAGGCCAGTCACGTTTGCCCGTTAAACAACCGGCAAACACTCTGACATCATCACAATAATTAATAACCACTGATTTTGAATTTAAAATATTATTAAGTGTGGTTGATGGGCGAAAGGGTAAGATAATAAATTCATCCTGTTGAATATGCACACCCATGGGGGCAATATGTGTCACGCCGTCAGCATTTTGAGTTGTGACTATAACTTCTTGTATCATTAATTTTTTTGTAAAGTGGTTCCAGTAGGTTTGAAAGTATGTAAATCAATGGTTGATTTATTGAGTTCGGTTGCACAACCCCAGGTTAAGGCTTGATCTTGGTTGAATCGTTTACCTAATTGCCATGCTATTTCTGCACGGGCAAGTTCTACGCCTAAATAAAAGGCATGCCCTGCATCATTTTCAACTTTTAACAATGGAAATAGGTCAAAAGGGTCTGTTGCTGTATGCAAGCCATCACGGTTATAGATATGAATACCTTCTGTACTGGTTTGGATACGAAAGCTAGGGTCTCTGATAGCTGCTGCAAATTCTTCTATTTCATCTAATTGATAAGGGAAAGGTGAGTTATCATGCACTGTCATTAAATTAGCATCAATATGTTTGGGTAAGGTATTGTTTTGTTTTGCCGCATACATAATTCGTCTGGCACAATCAGCTTCTTTAATAGCTCTGCATGCATGTTGACTCACTTCAGTAGCAAGAATATGATTAATATTCAACTCAGAGCACATACCTAGTAATAAAGCATTTATGCCAGAAGTATCTGCATGAGTTAATTCAGTAATATTACCTACTCCCATCATCATTTCTATATCAGGGTGTTGTTGTCTGAAACTAAAATTTCTGGCAATTGATTCAGTAAAACCAAAATGTATAGGGTCTAAAATGGGGTCAACAATAAAGTTCTTATTATTAGCTTGTAATACAGAAATAGCATGGTCAAGAGAGGATAAATCACCATGAATTTCAGGTATTAAAATCGGTGTTGCATCAACTTCATTGGCAATCCAAATACTTTTATTGGTTAAACTAAGCATATAATCGGCACCCGCTCTAGCACCGCGAAGTAAATCTTCATCCTCTAAAGAATCAATACTGACAGTAAAACCCTGTTGCTTTAAAGTGATGATAATATCTTCCATATGCGGAAACTTGGTGCCAGGCAGGCAGCCAATATCAATCACATTGGCACCTTGTTGCTGATAGTAGTAGGCACGTTTTACTACTTCCTCAACACTGACGTTGGGGGCATCAACAATTTCAGCAAAGATTTTAACTTTGTATTTTGATAAATCGTATTGATGAGCGGCTTTGCCAAAATAGAGGGGTAAATCTTTTAATTCTTCAGGGCCACGCTCAATGGGTAGGCCAAATTCAGCTGATAGTGCCTCTATGTCCCCACGACACCGACCAGGCAGTATAATTTTGTCAGCGTTAAAGGTATCTTTAAGACGACGGCTAATCATATCTGTCGTCATTAAACCCGCTACCATAAGTCCTGGTTGGTAGACTGTATAACTAAATTCCGGTTGCATTTTTTCTAAAATCTGATGCAATTGCTTTTCAGCAAGTTTGCCCGTCAAAAATAGAATGTGTTCAGTTGTATTAGTCATTATGATAAAGATTTAATTCGTTGTTTTACGCTATCTATTAATTCATCGACACTTTCAACGACTTCGGTATATTCAAAAGTTCGGATTTTAGCCGTTGCTTCAAGATCGATCTTACGAGGATAGACCATAACCTTACCACCTGGAGCGGTTGTTTCCATTTCAGGTGCAATATCACATGGGTAAACAATGCTGGGTATACGACATTTACCCGCTTGTGAATAAAGGTTGGTGACTAAAGAGTCTGCAATTCCTAAAACACATTTTGCAATAGTATTTGAAGTGGTGGGAGCCATAACAAAGGTGTGGTAGTAGCCTTTATAAAAGTGTCCAACGGGAGGGGCTGAAGCTGCTTTATCACGAAAAACAGAATGTCTGGCACGTACATCTTTAAGGTCTACGCCATACATTTTTAAAACCTCTTCTCCTGCATGACTTAAATATAAATCAACATTATCCAGAGTTAGCAGAAATTCAAGACATTCTTCTATATAATGTCCTGAGCCAGTAATAGCCCAAGCAATTTTTGCTTGATTTTTATTAAGGTTAGTCATAACGGGTTAAATCGACGGCACGGCTGAGTTGGCCTGGGCTTGTACGACAGCGAAATGACCTGCAAATTTTGCTGCGTCCGAGTGAATTGGTTTTGTTAGCGGCTTTTATAAACGGTGCCACGGTGAGCGACCTTAACAATAGTAATAATAAGTTCAAAATCTTGGATTTCATAAACTATTCTATAAACTCCTTGTCTTGCTCGATATTTTTCCTTGCCAGAAAGCTTTATACAATCTTCTGCTCTTGGGTTTTTAAGTAATAAATTAATTCGTTTAAGTATATCTTTATTTGGGATATGCCTAAGATCTTTAGCAACTGATTTTTTGAAAACAAGATTATAACTTTCCATGTAATTTCAGATCGTTAAGCAACTCTTTATAGCTTAAAGTTGGTTCACTTGATCTTTCTTCGAATGCTTTTAAGTCTTCTAGGTCTTCATGAAAAGCCATACGAATAGCTTCGTTTACTACATCTGAAACTGAAATATGCGCTGTAGCAGCCTTCATTCGTAAAGCTTGATGTATTTCAGATTCAAAATAAACAGTAGACCTTTTAGATAATTCAGTCATTTTTTCACCCATAGCCCACAGAATAACGCTATAACGTTATAACGTCAATATTTGTGTAAGCTAACGAAGTACTATACCTTATGATAATTAAGTATTGGTTTGGGGTCTTATTATTGTATGATTTAAACCAAATACACAAAATTCACATAGCTTTATGATTAGGGAAAACCATTATGTTCAATAAAATCACAAAACCACTTATTATGGGGATTTTGAATGTAACGCCCGATAGTTTTTCTGATGGAGGAAAGTATACCCAGGTTACTGCGGCTGTCGCACAAGTTGAACAAATGCTTGCAGAAGGGGTTGATATTATTGATGTGGGGGGCGAATCAACTCGCCCGGGATCAAAGTCAGTACTTGCAGAAGAACAAAGTTCGCGTGTTGTGCCGGTGATTAAAGCTATAAGAAAAGAATTTCCTACAGAGTTAATGATTAGTGTTGATACCACCCTAAGCGTTGTTGCCAAAGCGGCATTAGAGGCGGGTGCTGATATTATTAATGACATTTCAGCTGGGCAGAATGATAAGCATATCCTGTCAGTAGCAAGTCATTACCAAGTACCTATAATTTTAATGCATATGCAAGGTACGCCGCAAAATATGCAAGATAACCCTTATTATAAAAATGTTGTGGAAGAAGTTTGTGACGCATTAAAAAACAGAATAGAAGAAGCACTGGCCGTTGGAATAAAAAAGGGAAATATTGCATTAGATCCTGGTATTGGCTTTGGCAAAAGAAGAGAAGATAATATAAATTTACTGGCTTTTTTGGATAAAATTGTTTTGCTTGGTTACCCTGTGTTATTAGGAGCCAGTAGAAAGCGTTTTATGGGAAGTTTATGTGAGGTGTCCGAACCAGCTGAATTAATAACGGCTACAGCGGTAACTACGGCATTAGGTGTGATGTCTGGGGTGTCAATGTTTAGGGTGCATGATGTAAAAGAAAACCGACAGGCAGTTGATGTGGCATGGGCAATCAAACAAGCCAGAGAAAATGCTGCACCCTAAATTACAAGAACTTGAGAAAAGTTTAAACCCATCAATATTAACGCAAATATTTGATCCACTTTTGGAGCAAAAGCAAATTGAACTGTGGCTTAAACGGGATGACTTAATTCACCCTGTTATTTCGGGGAATAAATGGCGTAAACTAAAGTATATTCTTGACCATGCCTTAAGCATTAATGCTCATACAATTATTAGTATGGGTGGGGCCTACTCCAACCATTTACATGCCTTGGCTTTTGCAGGTAAACATCTAAATCTACAAACAATAGGGTATATCAGAGGAGAGCGACCAAAACAGTTTAGTTCGACTTTATCTGATCTGGAGTGTTGGGGAATGGAGTTAAGGTTTGTTTCTCGTTCAGATTATAGGGTTTTAAGGCAATATAAGGACTATGATTCTCTGCCTGATATACAAAGGGGAGAGTATTGGTTGCCTGAAGGAGGAGCAACTAAACTGGCACTGAAAGGGGTAGCAGAAATGCTTATGGAAATTGATATAAAATATGATTGTGTGTGCGTACCCTGTGGAACGGGTACAACAATGGCTGGATTAATAAATGCAAGCCAAAAAGAGTGTCATATTCATGGGTTTTCAGCATTAAAAGGTGGCGGTTTTTTGCTTAAGGACATTGAGCCATTATTGATTGCTAATAATAACAACTGGTCCATTCAATTGGCTTATCATTTTGGAGGTTTTGCAAAATCAAATACTGAGCTATTATTATTTATAGAGCATTTTTTTAATCTATATGGTATAGAGCTGGAACAAGTCTATACAGGGAAAATGTTATATGGCTTATTTGATTTGATTAAAAAAGATTTTTTTAAAAGTGGGCAGAAAATAGTCGCTGTTCATACCGGTGGTTTGCAAGGAAAGAAGCGTTAAAAAAGTAAATAAGTACCCACGTAAAATTAATTTAACAAAAACAACTGTCATTCCTGCGTGCTCTTAGCAGGAATCCATCTGACCTACACAGTAGATTCCCGATAAGAACACTCGGGAATGACGAAAATAAATTGTTAAGTTAATTATGCCTGCCTATTTATAAAGTAGTTAGGGAGTCAGTAATAAATAATGTCCCCAGATCTCGCAGGATTTTTATTTCTCCTT
>CAYYNM010000112.1:0-10544 GCA_964472945.1 uncultured Methylomarinum sp.
ATTTGTTTAAGTTTGCTACTGGGAGTGTAGAGGGTGCTGATGGTATCCAGGTTTCTGTCAGTCTGGCTGGTCATGCGTCCGGCGGCATCATAGACTGAGCTGGTTTTGTCTGATTTAAATTCACTCCGACCCCTTACTTGGACCCCTTACTTGCTTTGCCAAGCCAAATTAGCTTAATCATATATAAATTAATTTCAAATTCTAACAATAGACTGCTTAATTACTTTATCGGTTTTAGTATTTAAATAGCCACGCAATAAAACTAATTCAATCGTACCACTCATATTTTGGCTACTGTTATGCTTGATATGTAACTGAGTATCAAACTCATCACCTGACGCAACATTTTGTACTTCGTACATAGGAAAGGCAAGAGTAAACCGAGAAAACAAAATATTAAATAAATCAATAATATTTTTAATATCAGGGTTCTTATCACTAACTACTTCATTTTTTGCATATTCCCACAAATTGCCAATATTTTTTTCCTGAATACCACAGGCAACCAAGCCACTAGCCGTGGTACTTTTAAAAATACCGCCTAATGAACCTTTACTAATATCTGATAAATCATTATAAATATCCTGAATTTTCACATCTTCAGAAAACTGCTCTCGATACCAATCAAGTTTTTTATCAGACTTATTTAGCTTCTCTTTAGTATCCTCCTCTTTTTTAAGAGCCAGTTTAAGTTCATTTTTTTTATCATCTATTTTTGCTTCTAATTCAGATAACTTATTTTTTAATTGCACGATCTCAGGAGAACTATCTGAAATTTCAGTATATTTACCTAATATTAAAGCCTTTAGCCATTTAATCATATCTTCATTGTGATTCTCAAATACTTCATTTTTCTGCTCTAACGCTGAAAGCTCCGATTCTTTATTAGAAATACAAACCTCTACGCTACTAACCCTTTCTTTTAGCGTTTCATTTTCACTCTTAAATACTTCATTCTTCTGCTCTAACGATGAAAGCTCCGTATCCTTAACAGAAATACGATCCTCTAAATTACTAATGCTCTCTTCTAGAGTTTCATTTGTACTTTTAAGTGCTTTATTATTTTGCTCTAACTCCAAGATTTCCGCATCTTTATTAGAAATACAATCTTCTAATCTGCTATTTTTAATTTCTAACCCTTTATTATTCTGCTCTAATTCTAAAACATCATCTTTTGAAGGGCTATTTTCAAGCGTAGCGTTATCCATCAATATAGATTTAATCTTATCTTGTACTTTAGGATCATCAAGATGCACTAAAAGATCATCAATAGTCATACTATGATTTCCCCATTATATTATTCGTAACACCTTGTTTCATTGCTCGCGTTTTCTTTCTGAAAAAGCTTTGCAAACTATCCATCCCTTGCTTTTGCTCTATATCTAATTTACTGATAGGAACGCTCGCAGGCAACAAAGATTCCGATTGATTAAAATCCATATCCACTTTAGGGTAAGTCATCAAATAATGATTTCTTACTCTATTTTCAAATATCACTGTCTTAAGCTCCTCCTCTGCTAAAGTAAATTTTTCAGCAATCGTAATACCTGAATCAATTTCAAAATTTTCATCATCACTTAGCACGATAAAAGCAAGTTTTTCATCAGCCTCATACTCTATTTTTTGCTTAAACAACTCCCAAAACTCTGATAAAGACAGATCAAAATTACCATTAATGCGTATTGGTTCAGGCTCACCTTCTATAATACGGCTAACACTTACCCTTTCATCTATAAATTGAATAAAATAATCACTCATTAAATTAACCCTTTAAATCCATTACTTTATCTTCAATTTGCTCAAACGTTAATTCAGGCTCTAATTTTTGATAAGCTAAAACAAGCGCATCACTGTGTTTATCACTTTCATCAATATTCAATTCATCGTTTAAATACGCCCCATAATCCTCTGTATTTAACTCCTTATATTTATAAGCCTTAATTGTTTCCACAATTTCTTCTGTCTCCAAATCTTGCTTTGCTACCTCAGCCATAAACTCAGGCGTAACAACAGTATCCAGTTTTTCATTAATACCTTTTAATGTAATTGCTGCCCCAACTGCAGAACGCTCTAAAAGTTCTTTATCACTCAATTTATCAAATTTTTCTTTATCTAAAGGCACATCATTACGAAGGTGATCAATATATTCATTAATTGAATCAAAATCATCAGGTTTTTTATCACTTAATATTGCTTTTTCACCCAACTCTTCAAGATTATCATCTAGCTTTAAAATACCCAGTGAAACAGCTACGCCTTTAATCGCCTCACCTACTTTAGTCGCTAAATCCACCCCTAAACTAACAATCGTTGATACAGCCTTGCTAATGCTACTACTGACACTGCTACAAAAACTACTCACACTGCTACAAACACTACTCCAAAATCCCATGACTATTCCCCTTATTTAATATTTTTTCTAAATGCATTATTAAGTTTAGTATCTATTCTTATTTCCTCGCCCTTTGAAAGCGGCGTTAAATAATCATTTAAACGACTTTCAAGGTGCTGCTGATCTTCTGTGTCTCCCTCTCTATAACAAGATTTTAAAAGAAAACTTAGCACAAACTCCTTACTGTAATCCTTCAAATAGACTATTAACGCCTTATCTGCCTTTCGTTCTTCTACTGTTTTAAGCCAGCACTCAGCCAAACTACCTTTTAAAAACTGATCAACATCCTTATTTGATGGCTGTTCCTTCCAAAACTCCAAGCCTTGAATTAAGCCACGCTTATAATTTTTGGCATAATAAGCTAATGCAATCTCGCGTATCTCATCTGGGCTAACATCCTCTTCATTAGTGGTACTCACCAACTCCTTAATTTGCACCTGCAAAGGTTTATTAATTCCTGTGGTTGACAAAATAACTCGCCCAACTTCAAGGTTAGATAAAAAATCTTTCTGCTCATCATTTAAAGCCATAGTATTACCTACCGCTTCTTTATCATCTTTTGCAAACAATTTATGAATGATTTTTGTATTGGTATTTTTAAGAACCTCTGGAGTAAGCTTATTAGGGATTTGATCAACAACAATCAATGCTTCGCCATACTTACGCACTTCTGCCAACATATCTGCAAAGGTTTCTACCCCTTGCTTTTTATTTTGACTATCCCCAGCTTCATATTTTGATAATAATCTATGCGCTTCTTCAATTAAGGTAATATGTTTGAATTTTTCACCACGCGCTCTAAATTCATTATAATTTGCCCGAATAGCCTCATTTAAGTTAGCTAAAATAAAACCCATAATCAGAGACTTTTCGCTCGGATTACGAATTTCTTCTAATTCTAAAATAACATTTTTAGTGGCTAAATCTTTAAAATCAATAGAACGTGCCGTGTTTAACATTAAACCTTTTGCACCAATTAATAAGCCCTGTAAACGTGCTTTAATTGAGCCTATATAATCTTGCTTCAACCTATCATCAAAGCCTTGCTCAGTAACTACCACCTCAGTCATTTTAATTAAATCACTTAAAGTCGGAAATGCATAAACACCATCGGCAAAAGGTTCAGCATATAAACGGTTTTTTGAGGTAGCAATATTCCAACCTTTTTCTTCATAACATTTGTAAATAGCCGCTTCAATTAACTGCGGTATCGCCGCTTCCATATCAAAAGCTGATTCAATACTGGCTTTTATCATATCCACACGCGAGGTAATATTTTCATGTGGAAAAAATTCAAAAGGATTTAACCTAAAAGGGGCAACACTGTCATTACCCAGCGTAAAAATAAGAATGTCTTTATTCTTTTTTGTTAAAACACGGTACTCAGTTTTTGCAGGCTCAATCACTAAAAAAGGCATTTTTGCCGACTCTAAAAGCCGCTGGCAAGTCGTAGTTTTTCCACTCCCTGTTACCCCTGCAATAAACGTATGCTTATCTAAATCATTTTTATCAATATGCACATCAACGGTTAATGGTAAGCCACTTTTAACCAAACTACCTAAAAATAGCTTATTTTCATCGCTTATTTTTTGGTTCATATTAAGCCCAAATTCAACCTCTTCTTTCAGAGTTAAACCTGCCACTTCTTTTTGTGGTAAGCCTGCAACTACACTCAACTCATTAGTAGAAAGCCAATTTCCCAGCAAGCCTTCAAATGGACTTTTAGACAATAATAAATTTAATTGCTTATCACTATCTCCAGCCTTTTTAAGCTGCTTATCTTCTCTATTTTTAAGTACAGGAAACTGAAAGTTCTGAATAGACTGCCTTTCTTTTTCATCACTAACCACTTTAAAAGTTAAAGGTGATTTATTTGTTTCAACCCCAGTAAATAATGCCCTCGCTGTATTACCTAGCTTTAAAGCACCACCAGTAGAATTTGCAAACAGGTAAATATTAGCCAAATATAAGCCCTTATTTTTCCCATATTGCACCCTTGTTAATAACACCTCATCAATATAAGTTAGCCACTCTTGAATGCTCTTATCACTAAACTCACGCGTCTTACTTTCTGAACTACCTGTTTGTTCCGAGGTATTTGTTCCCGCATTATTACCTGTTGTCTTTGAAAATGACGAGCCTTTAGTTGTTGCCTCCGAACGCCCTGAAGAACTGCCTGTTTGTTTTGAGGTATTTGTTCCAGTATTATTACCTGTTACCTTTGATACTGACGTTCCTTTAGTCTTTGCCTCTGAATCACCTGTAGAAGTGCCTTCTGCCCCACTGTTATTAGTTCCGCTACTTGAGCTACCACTACTAGTCCCTTTGGTTGTAGTGCTGCTTTTACCTTTATTGGTACTAATATTCAGGCTGTTATTTTCTCCTGTCGTCTTAGAGCTATTTTTTCCTTCACTAGTCCCTTGCGTTTTACTGCTACTTTCCCCAGTATTGGTACTGATATTCAGGCTATCATTTGTTCCTGTGGTATCAGAACTATTTGTTCCTTCATTTTCACCAGAAGTACTAGAACTATTTTCTCCAGTCTGAATGCTTTGTTTCGACATCGGACTTAATGTGTCATAAATCGCATACAAATTATTTTCAATACTGACAATATCAGCCAAAGAAAGCGGATCAGCCACAATAGCCAAACAAAAATCATCACCGTTCATTACATCGACTAACCGATCAACCCCTTGAAACTCTTCATTCTCTTCATTAACACTGGGTACACCCTCAAGCTTGGCAACATGCTTAAAGTTTTTTAACGCATCTTTTACTAATACGCGCTGCTTTTTACCCAACTTTTCGACCACACTACCTCTAAAATTACCTTCTATCGCAGGCTTTAAAATACTTGTTCCTATATCATCAACATCCATAGCTAGTGGCTGTTTAAACGACTTATCTTTTGCAATACCAAAATAAAAAGACACGCCCTCTTTATTGCCCACCAACAAATACACAAACATGATGCCATCAATATTTAAAGAATTTAAAACATTTTCAAATGCCTCTTTCCGCGGTGAATCATCATCAAAAGTCAATTCTTTAATATGGTAAAGAGAAAATTCATAATCAAGTAAACTCTCTGGAGCTTCTAAACTAGGCGAACTAGCCGCTTGTAAATCAACGTCCTTTAATAACTCTATTAATGATTTTTTCATCTGTGTATTCAATGCCTAAGTATTGGTTGAGTTACTTTAAATATCGTTTTTAGATAACTCTAAAGCCATTACCTTATCTTCAGCTTGCTCTAAGCTCATTGTAGAATCAGATTTTTGATAAGCAATCACAATCACATCGCTATGAGTATCTAGCTGATTAGTCGGCAATTCTTTACTGATATATTTTTCATAATCATCTAGTTTTAAATCATTGCTTGCATAAGCCTTAGCCACTTCTACAATTAAATTAGCATCTAAATCTAAGCGACTGACGGCTTTTATAAAAGGTATGGTTAATTCTGAGCCCAGTGCTTCACTCGCCCCTTTCATTAAGATAGAAACACCGATAGCTTGACGCGCTAATATATCGACTGGCTCTGTGCTTAATGTTGTTTTATCAACTTTCACCTCTTTGTGTAGGTAATCTACATACGAATTAATCGTCTCAAAATCTTCAGGATTTTTATCAGAACTGATTACTTTTGCACCCAACACTTCTGCATTGTCACTCGGTTTGATTATATTTAACACCGTACTAATTTTTTCCACCGTCTCTATTATTTTTGGTAAATATTTTCCAGCAAGATCAACAACTATAGGTGCAGCTTTAGTAAGCATAGGGCCAATTACAGTAGCTACTTTCGTGATTGCTGCCACAATAGAGGGAATAAGAGAAATAAGAGGTAACATATTTTTTCCTTTTTAAGTTAATTCAATAAATTGAATAGCATTCAAATAATTTTCATTTTCAAGACCGTCTTCATAAGCAACCACATATTCAATTTTAGTGGGTGAAACAATACGCAGATACACCATTGCCTCCTCATCAGATACCGTCAATTTAATGACATTCTTTTTAATAGCACTATCAGAAATTGCCATTTTTCCAGTGCTAGCACTCGGTTGGTCGGTATAATAAAGCTCGAACTTTTGATAGCCAGCATCAACAAACTCAATCCATTGATTAAAAACCGTTTCTCTATCAATAATTGCTTTAAAACATTTCTTACGGCTTTCGCCTAAATAAAACTTAAAACGAATATCTTCACCGACATTATGGTCAATTACCATAATGTCGCCGCCCTCACGAGATTCTATTAAACCAAAGGCAACCCCAGTTTTTCCTGTTGGTTTTTCCACATCGTTTTCATCTACACCCAATGGTGCAAATAATTCGAAGCGGCTTTCTTTGTCTTCAGGGTGCTGCATTGCTTCATGCTGTATCGCAATGTGTTTATCAAAAATGTCTTTTACAAAGCTCGACTGGCTAGAATTTCCTGCTAAAAATATTTTTACATTCTCAATATCGTGTAAAGAAGTTCGGCTGTTAGTAAAGGCTAATCGTAAGGCTTCAAAAAAGTTAATTACGCCACGTTCAATACGGTCATACAATATTTTATTTAACTCTTCTTCATTCACATCTAACTCAAACCCTGTCAGCACTAACCCGCTTTCATCGGTTAAATTAAGTGAAAGGCTACCTTGTGATAAATCTAAAGAGCTATCTTTATCTGCCTCCCAAAAAGGGCGTAAGAGTTCACATAAGGTTTTAGTATTAATTTTAGCTTCTTGCGAAGTGTTTAATAATTTTTCACTGCCTGCAAAGGCATCTTTTTCTGGGTGTTTTTCAAATTGAATGCCTTTTTCTAGCAAGGCATTTCTGTTCTTTTTAAATATTTCAAATGCCAGTAATTCAAGTAAATTTTCACCACCTAAAAATTTATCACCCCCTGCGCCAAAATGCTCAATCACATAATCAAAACGACGCTCTTTTTTGCCTGTCGCTTCTCTGAAAATACCAAAATCAAAATCCGTTGTACCACCGCCAAAATCAAACACACTGTAAAAAATGCGCTCGTCATCACTGGGGTCAAAATCAAAAGCCTGTAAAGCGACTAAGGCATACGCTGCTGGCTCGCTAGCACCTTTTGTTACCGTGAGCTTTGCTAAAGTTTCTGCACCCAGCTCGGCAGGTAAGGATTTTTGTAAGCCTTTTGTAAAACTTTCAATAATTTTGTCACGAATAGGCATTTCATAAGTAACAGGGAAAGATAAAATATAATCTAGAAAAATACCATTATTTTGGTTGTTAATATACAAACCCAAATAATAAGCATAAATTTCAATAGGATTAAAATCATCCTCACCAATCTCTAAAAAAGGCGGCAAATCAATTACTTCTCCTTGCTTTCCTACAACTTTAAGCTGTCTATTTTTATCGCCAGCCCATTGTTTTATCTCATCTAAAAAGGTATTAAATTGGCTGGATTCACAACCTAGCAAGGCATTTTTTGCGGTGTGTGAAATGGTTAAATCTTGCCAGCGCGTAAACGGCTTATTGGATTTGGCTTGATAATCACTACGAAATCTCTCTAAATCATTAAATTCCATAATAGTGGGATTTTCATAATGAAACGCGGCTATTTCTTTACTTAAATCACCAACACCAATACGCATCGGGTGAATATTAACATTGTTTTTTTGGTATACCACCACCGTGCTTTTTGTACCAAAATCAATACCAACAATACCTTCATTAAGACTAGAATTAGGATCGCGGGCAACCAATTGGCTAGGTAATATAATCGTTTCTTTTTCAGATGCTTCATCATCATGTTGCCATAATGACCAATGACCAAGGTCTGTATCTTCTAGAATCTTAGCGTGATAGGGTGCAATATCTGCTCGAATTTTATCTTCATTAAGTAATGTTGAAATAAGATTATTTTGTATTACATCATATAATTGTTGTAAAAATTTCTTAATAACCATTTTCTGCTCTGTAAATATTCTTTTGTTTTTACGATGAAACACTGCTAATAAAAGCTGATAGTCTGAGCTTTTCTCTAATGCCAAAGGCGTTAAGCCCTTTTCTAAAAAGGTAATCAACAAGGCTTTGGGTGAGGCTGTATTTTCAGATAAGGAAAGGAAAGGCAAGCCTCTAGCTTCAGTTGTTAAAGTAAAACAGTTATGATCGCAATCAATCCCTTCTACCTTATTATTAATTGAATATAAAATTTTATAACCTGATACTAAAGGTCTTTTGTTCTTAAGCAAAAAAGGTGCTTCACTCAGCCCAGTAATAGCTAGTAATTGTGTTTTACTTGGTATTTCCCATTGGTTAATCGGATCTTTGATTGCATCATTAATATGCTGTTCAACCTGGCTTAAATCTGTGCCAGTATTAAACTGTTTATAAAACTCAGCCTCACTATTTGTATAAATCAACCAACAGCCTCCTGCTTTTTTATCAAAATAGATCGTATTTGTTAACGATACCCAGCGTTCATTTCTTAAAATATTACTAACTTTTTGGTATTCATCTGTAAGTAAGTCAAATAGCTCTCCACCTGCTTGACTAGGCTGTTCACTGCTTAAAAACTGTTGAATATCCGCTATAATAAGTGCATCACACGCACTTTCAAAATTAGAGTTTAAACCTAGTTTTTCCGCTTCATTTTTTGGCATTACCCATTCTGTTACTATTTTTGTCGTCATTTTTTTCCTTTTAATTATAGTTTTTATCAGCACTGTAACAGCCTAATAATTTATGACCGCTGATGCAATGTAAATTTCAGCGGTCCAGAATGATTTTTATTCGGTTTGTAATACTTTATCGACCGTATGATGGGTGAAGCTGAAGGGGTACAACACACTCATATTTTTTACGACTATAACCAATTATAAGGATAGTTCAACTGCTTTAATTTCGCTTAAATATTGTGCTTGTTTAATGTGTTCTTCATGAGCAACCACGTATTCAATTTTAGCAGGTGATACAACGCGTAAATACACCATTGCCTCATCATCAGTCATATCAAGTTTTATTGATTTCTTTTTGATAGTGCTATCATAAATTGCCATACTTCCCGTGCTGGCACTGGGTTGGTCGGTATAGAAAAATTCAAAATCACATTCGCTGGCATCAATATAAGCCACCCATTCCTGATAAGCAGCCTCTCTATCCAGCACTGCTTTAAATTTCCCTTTACGGTTTTCACCTAAGTAAAACTTAAAACGAATATCATTTTCAGAGACATTATGATCAATTACCTTTATGCGCCCCCCTTTACGAGATTCTATTAAGCCAAAGGCAACCCCTGTTTTTCCTGTTGGTTTTTCCACATCATTTACATCTGCTCCTAGTGGAGGAAACAATTCAAAACAACTTACTTTATTGTTTCAATCGTTAGTAAAAACCATGCACTTTAGTGCAAGACTTTTAGTATACTCTCATTCATGAGGTCTTATAGTAAGTCATCCCATACGATACATGACTTAAAGGTTCATTTAATATGGATTACAAAAGTATAGGTATGAGGTATTAACAAAAGAAGTTGGAGAGCGGGTAAGAGATGTTATTCGTCAAATTTGTGATCAAAAAGATATAAAAATCATTAGTGGAGTTGTGAGTAAAGACCATGTTCATCTGTATATATCCTATCCTCCAAAGCACTCGGTAAGTGATATGGTTAAATGGTTTAAAGGTCGCCCATCAAGAAAATTACAAGATGAGTTTCCACAATTAGGAAAAGTGTATTGGGGTAAACATTTTTGGGCAATTGGATATACCGCTTTTAGCTCGGGGCATATTACGGATGAAATGATAAAAGAATACCTTGAGAAACATGATCAGCATCCAAATCATAATGACGAAGATTTCAAAGTTGAGTGACTTTTAGTCACGAAAGACTAACTTAAGTTAGTATCTTCTTTTAGTCGGCTTTAGCCGAAACAACGACTTTCAGTCGTAAGTCAAACTATGGACTTTAGTCCATAGTTTGTTGATTTTCAGGGAACAACATAATTTGTGCATCAAAAATTTGGTAGTGGGTTAAATCTGTGTTTAGCATGAAAACAATAGAATAAGAAAGTGATTTATTGCATAATTCCCTCATGAAATATTATCAAGAAATCACCTGTCCTAACGGTACTAATTCCAACCTGATGAAATCAGGCACTAGCGATCGTGGTGTACAGCGATA
>CAYYNM010000113.1:0-10511 GCA_964472945.1 uncultured Methylomarinum sp.
ACGAAATGTATGGTGAATACCTTGTAAATGCACAAGGCGAAGATGTTGTTGCCGGCATCAGAACACCTAAAGCGGTCGCTGAACTACGCACAGAAATGCCTGACTTGTACCATCAGCTTGTAGAGTTACGCAACAAGCTAGAGAACCATTACCAAGAAGTACAAGATTACGAATACACCATTGAAAATGGTATCCTTTACTGCCTGCAAACACGTAACGGTAAAATGAACGCAACTGCAATGGTTAAAACCTCTGTAGACATGTTCAATGAAGGTTTAATCAATAAAAATCAAGCTTTATTACGTATAGACCCTGAGCTTTTGGAACAACTATTACATCCACAACTTACTTTAAACCATAATGTTCCCGTTCTTGCTACTGGACTACCCGCTTCGCCTGGTGCTGCTTGTGGTAAATGTGTATTTGATGCTGATACGGCACAAAGGCTCGGCAAAGCAGGTGAAAAAATTATTTTACTTCGCGAAGAAACCAAACCAGAAGATATTCATGGTTTTTTTGCTGCCCAAGGTATTTTAACCAGTCGCGGTGGGAAAACTTCTCACGCTGCTGTTGTTGCAAGGGGTATGGGTAAAGCATGCATTGCCGGTGCAGAAGATATTGTGATTGATATTAAATCACGCCATGCAATTGTTGGAGACATCCATATTCGTGAAGGTGACATTATTACCATTGACGGTAGTAGTGGTCATATCTACCTAGGCAAAATACCCACCACTCCACCCAAATTCTCTGCCGAACTTAAAACCTTATTATCCTGGGCTGACGAAATTTCTGAACTACATGTTTATGCCAATGTAGATACGCCTGAAAATGCAATAATTGCAGCAAATTATGGTGCAAAAGGTATTGGTTTGTGTAGAACAGAACGTATGTTTAATGCTCATGATCGACTTCCTCTCGTTATTGATATGATTATCTCTGATAATAAAGAAGATAGAGAAGCTGCATTAGTTAAACTATTTCCTATTCAGCGGGATGATTTTAAACAATTATTTGAGGCCATGTCCCCCTATCCTGTTACTGTTCGTCTACTAGACCCTCCAATGCATGAGTTTTTACCTAGTGAACAGCAATTACAAGATGAAATTGAATCACTTAAAAAATATATTACTATTATTAAAGCTCAAAAAATCACTTTAGAGTCAATTTCACCCAACACAACTTTGCCCCACCCATTAGATCAGCTGAATGAAGAAATCATTCAAGAAACTATCAGCAAAAAAATTACAACCCTTAAAAAAGTACGAGATTTATTTGAAGTCAATCCTATGCTTGGTCATCGTGGCGTTAGGCTTGGTATGAGCTATCCAGAAATTTACCAAATGCAAATTCGTTCTATACTTGAAGCGGCGGCATTATGTATTAAGCAAGGTACCCCTACTAAACCTCAAATTATGGTACCTCAGGTTATTACAGCCCAAGAACTCACAAAAGTAAAAGAAATGGTTGCAGAGATTAAGCAAGAGGTAGAAAGTCAATTTAAGGTTTCTCTTAACTTCAAATTTGGCACCATGATTGAAACTGTCAGAGCTTGCACCAGAGCGGCTAGTCTAGCTGAATTTGCCGAATTTTTCTCCTTCGGAACAAACGATTTAACACAGGCAACATTCTCATTTTCCAGAGAGGATGCCGAAAATAAGTTTTTACCGTTATATGAAAGTGCTGAGATTTTACAGGACAACCCGTTTGAAGTATTAGATACAAAAGGAGTTGGAGAGCTAATGAAATTAACAGTTAAGCTGGGAAGAGAAGCGCGCCCAGACATCAGTATTGGAATTTGCGGTGAACAGGGTGGACACCCCAAATCAATCCGTTTTTGTCATGCATTAAAACTTAATTATGTTTCTTGTTCTGCACCAAGAATACCTATTGCCCGGTTAGCAACAGCCCATGCAAAATTATTGGAAGAAAACAGTTAAAACGTAGAGACAAGGCATACCTTGTCTCTACCAAAAACCTATTTATTAAATGTAGTCCCTGGTAATGCAGGTAATACAGGCATTGCTTGTTTAGGAAATTCACCGGTTAAAGCATCTAAGAAAGCAACTATATCTGCAATATCAGTTTTTGACAGATCCTGACCTAACTGTAACTTAGCCATTAATTTAACAGCTTGATCTAGTGTTTTAACACTACCATTATGAAAATATGGTGCAGTTAAAGCAATATTACGAAGTGTTGGCACTTTCCACATATGCTCATCAGCTGCTTTTTTTGTAACTTCAGCCAGCCCTTTATCATCTTTAAAGCCATATTGTGCTTCAAAATAACCATTACTAATAACAGGGAATTTTTGGAACACACCTGGACCATTAAAAGCAGGACCACTATGACAGGCAGTACAACCCAATTCAACCGCTTTATTCATGCCGCGGATTTGCTGCTTAGTCATTGCTGATTTATTACCTTTAACATACTTATCATAAGCACTATTCGGAGTAATTAAAGTTCTTTCATAAGCAGCAATTGCCTTAGTTGCAGTATCTTTAGAAATTGCATTTTTACCAAATGCTTTTTCAAAAGCAGCCTGATACCCTTCAATCGCTTTTAAACGAACCACCACATCATCCCAGCTTTTCATTCCCATTTCGATAGGGTTTGTCACAGGCCCTGCCGCTTGTTCTTCTAAACTAGCTGCACGACCATCCCAAAACTGAACTTTATTAAATGCGGAATTCCAAACAGTAGGGGCACTACGCCCCCCGACCTGCCCTTCCACACCAACAGAACCAGCTCGATTATCCTCTCCACCTAACATTGTATTATGGCAAGAGGCACAAGAAACAGTCCCTGAAGAAGATAAGCGAGGGTCGTGGTAAAGCATTTTTCCCAAGGCGACTTTTTCAGTAGTTGTAGGGTTGTCAGACGGTGCTGGAGCTTTTGTTGGTAATGCTTGAGCAAAAACGACAGAGGCAGAACCAGCAAGAGCCAAAGCAGTGACTAGCGAACGAATTTTAAACATAATTACCCTCCAAGGTATTATTATTGTAATAAATGACTAATGAATTGTAAGGCATACCAATGATTCGGTAAAATAAAAATACAACCTTAACAAGTATAAATTTCAGCTAATTTTTAAGTTATTGTTTTAAGCTCTCTCGACAGTTTCTCCTGCATTGCTCTACCTACAGGCTTCCTGTCCGAGGAGAAAGTTGAGAGCACCACCATTAAGCAAGATGTTTTGCAATTTTGTATCTATGTAGGAGCGGCTTTAGCCACGACATCGCGACTAAAGCCGCTCCTACAAAATACCATTTGTTTCTTAACTTAATAAATACTGTCTCTAAGCGGACTAAAGTCCGCTCTGCATTTTTATAAGCGGTAGTGTTATATCTTTAGAATTAAGATAGACTTCCCAACCTTGTAAAATCAAGCATTTATCGCCCAAACATTTTAACCAGGTGAGCCACGCGAGTTGCTCTTTCAGCTGTCAAACGACCCCAGTCAAAACGCCATCTCCAATTTCCCTCACAAGTTCCAGGAATATTCATTCTGTCTTCAGAGCCCAGCTCTAAAATATCTTGCATAGGTACAATGGCTAAATTAGCCACAGAAGCAAATGCTGTGCCAATTAAAGTAAATGGCATAGCTGTTTTAGAAAAGCCTAAATATTCATAAATATGATGTTTTTCATAATCACTTAATGAATTAAACCAGCCTAGCGTAGTGTCATTATCATGCGTCCCCGTATAAACAACGCTATTTTTTTCATGATTATGCGGTAAATAAAGATTATCGGAACTACCATCAAAAGCAAACTGCAAAATCTTCATTCCTGGAAGATCAAACTCTCGCCTTAATACATCAACTTCTTCAGTGATAATACCTAAATCCTCTGCCACTAAAGAAACGGAAGAACACTCTTTGATAATGGCTTTTAACAAAGCCTTACCAGGAGCAATAGCCCATTCGCCATTAATTGCGGTATCTTCATCTGCTGGAATTTCCCAAGCTGACTCAAACCCTCTAAAATGATCAATTCTAACAATATCAAAAAGTTCAGCTTGAGTTTTAACTCTATCTATCCACCATTTAAACCCCGTTTTCTTTAAATATTTCCAGTCATAATGAGGGTTTCCCCAACGCTGCCCTGTTTCAGAAAAGTAATCCGGTGGAACACCAGCAACAACTGACATTTCGCCATCTTTGTCAAGTTTAAAGACCTCCCTATTTGCCCAGACATCAGCGCTATCATAAGAAACAAAAATAGGAATATCACCAAATAAAAGCACATTACGTTCTTTTGCGTAAGCTTTTAACTCAGCCCACTGCTTAAAAAAAACAAATTGCTCAAATTTAACGCCACTAATTAAAGAACTTAATCTATGATGCGCTTCTTTTATAGCGGCAGGGCTTCTATTTTTTAATGCTTCCGGCCATTGATTCCAACACTGACCGCCAAACTCCTGCCGTAATGCATAAAATAATGAAAAATCATCTAACCAACTCGCATTATCCTGACAAAACTGATAAAACTGCTTTTTATCTTCCTTATTACCTAATGAATTAAACTCAGTAAAAGCCTTGGCAAGCAAGCACCTTTTACCAAAAGCATCACCAGCATGACAATCATTACAAGACTCTGGGGCAGCTAACCAGCCTTTCCTTTCCAACCAGTGTGTATCAATAAAAAGAGGGTTGCCAGCATGGGCAGATAAACATTGATAAGGTGAGCCATCCCCATGAGGCATACCTAAAGGAAGTGTCTGCCACACTGTAATCCCTGAGTCATGAAGAAAATTCACAAAATTATAGGCTTCCTGTCCAAGGTCACCAGACTCACCCGCACCAGGTAAAGATGAAATGTGAAGCAATACACCGGCTCTTCGTTTACTTAAGGGGTTGCTCATTGTTATATTTTATTCACAAAATATCATTTTTATCGATATTCATTTGGTATATTAAAAGGGTAAGGAATTGATAACATAGGAATGGTCTATGCATTTATAAAAACCTAAATAGACCTACCATATATCATCACCCTCTATCCAGAATAGAGAGTAATCAATATACTTCGATCATAATGATGACTATAATTTGTAGGGCGGACTTCAGTCCACCCTACAGTACTCGCTATATTTTATATAACAAGGTGTCTCTTTTGACCTAACATTTCAGCTGTAACCAACACAACCCCTCCAGGACTGACCTCAAACCTTTTTTCATCGTCAGCTTTATTCTCCCCAATAACTGTTCCTTCAGGGACATGACAACCTTTTTCTATAATAGCTTTAGTAATGCGACAATTTCTGCCTATCACCGTTTCAGGCAAAATAACAGAATCATTAACTATTGAATATGAATTAACCCTAACATCAGAAAAAACTAGAGAATGCTTTACCATTGCACCAGAAATAATACAGCCGCCAGAAACCATTGAATCTATAGCTTGACCTCGTCTATCTTCATCATCAAAGATAAATTTTGCTGGTGGATTTTGTGCTTGATAAGTCCAAATAGGCCAAGTTTTATCATATAAATTTAGATCAGGATTAACACCAATCAATTCCATATTAGCCGACCAGTATGCATCAAGTGTACCTACATCACGCCAATAACTTTGCTCTCCCTGCAAATTTAAAAATGGATATGCATTAACAATATGCTGGTCAATAACAGATGGAATAATATCGTGCCCAAAATCTCTAGTTGACCCCGTTCTTTCAGCATCTTCAATCAATTTCTCAATTAAAAATTGAGTATTAAAAACATAAATACCCATGGAAGCCAATGCAATATCATCACGACCCGGAATACAAGGTGGGTTTGCCGGCTTTTCAACAAACTCTTGAACTTGTCTATTTTCATTTACATGCATCACACCAAATTCTTTAGCATCATCCAATGAAACTTCAAGACAACCAATGGTTAAATCAGCACCTTTATCAACATGATCTGCTAACATCGCACCATAGTCCATTTTATAGATATGGTCACCGGCAAGAATTAATACATATTCAGAATTTTCTCGGCGCAACATATCAATGCTCTGATATATAGCATCGGCAGTTCCTTCATACCAGCCACCTCCTTGCGCAGTTTGTTGAGCAGGCATTAAGTTTACAAACTCACCAAACTCACCTCTTAAAAACCCCCAACCTTGTTGAATATGCTTTATAAGAGGGTCAGCTTTGTACTGAGTTAAAATACCTATTTTTCGTATTCCAGAATTAATGCAGTTGGACAAAGGAAAGTCTATGATTCTAAATTTTCCACCAAAAGGTACAGCCGGCTTAGCTCGCCAATCTGTCATTTGCTTTAATCGAGTTCCCCGTCCACCCGCTAAAATTAAAGCTACTGTATTTCTTGTCAATTGACTAACAAATCGCTCATGATGTGAATTTTCTGAAACCGACATATACACCTCTTATCATTATAATACAAGCCTTATCTATCACCCTGAGGATAAATAAATGTTTTATTGGCAACCACATTAATAAATTGAATTTATTAAATCTTTATCCTAAAAAATTTGCTAACATTCCCTAGAAGTTATTCTACTACAATCCACAACGATGGGGCATTGCAAAGTGAACAAAAACGCAAAAAAGAATCAACCAGGCACTATTTCAACTCCCACAGCAAATAAAAAACAACATGATAAAGACTTAATTGGTATTTCCGAAGCTAAGCATAATGATGCTTTTTCTATTTTAGGTCGCCATAAAAAAAATACATTAACGACCATCACCGTATATGCTCCCTATGTAGAATCTATTAACCTTGGCACTAAAGGCCCAGCCTTTTTTAGAATCCCCGATTCAGATTTTTTTCAATACCAAACCTCGCAAGATAATATCCCCCAGCATTATCAGCTTGCTCAAGTAGACAAAGAAGGTAACAAACACCTTATTTATGACCCTTATGACTTTAGTTCAGTTATGCCTGAGTTTGACCAACACCTTTTTTCTTCTGGCAACCATTGGCATATATACAAACAACTCGGTTCTCATATTCGTACTGTCGACAATATTTCAGGTGTCTATTTTGCTGTTTGGGCACCTAATGCTCAACGTGTCAGTGTCCTCGCTGATTTTAATCATTGGGATGGTCGTTGCACCCCAATGAGAAATTTGAATAGTAGCGGAATCTGGGAAATATTCATTCCTGGTTTAGCGGCAGGCTGTAACTATAAATATGAAATCCTTAATAACAGCACCAGTGAAATACTTGTCAAAACAGATCCTTATGGCCAACAATTTGAATATAGACCGCAAACAGCCTCTATTGTCACCGATGAAAATCACTATACCTGGCTGGATAATAAATGGATGGCTCACCGTAAAGAGCATGAATGGATGCACGAAGCTATGTCTATTTATGAAGTGCATATTGGCTCTTGGAGGCGAGACCCTCAAGGGAATTTTATTAATTATAGAGACCTTGCTGTTGAGCTTGTTGATTACGTAAAAGAAATGGGATTTACTCATATTGAGTTATTACCCATTACCGAACACCCTTTTGATGGATCTTGGGGATATCAAACAACCGGCTATTTCGCCCCAACAAGTCGGCATGGTACTCCCGATGATTTTAGATTTTTTGTTGATGTCTGCCACCAAAATAATATTGGCGTTATTCTTGATTGGGTTCCCGCCCACTTTCCTAAAGATTCTTTTGCTTTAGCTAGATTTGATGGAACTGCACTCTACGAACACGAAGACCCTCGTAAAGGTGAACACAGGGATTGGGGGACACTTATATTTAACTACAGTCGAAATGAAGTAAAAAACTTTTTATTAGCCAGTGCTAATTTTTGGCTAGAAGAATACCACCTTGATGGTTTAAGAGTGGACGCGGTTGCTTCTATGCTATATCTAGATTATTCTCGCGAAGCTGATGACTGGATACCTAATATGTATGGTGGTAATGAAAATTTAGAAGCCATTGACTTTATGAGACACATGAATGCCATCACTCATGAACAGCACCCCGGTACAGTTGTTATTGCAGAAGAATCTACTTCTTGGCCACAAGTTACTCGCCCTACCTGGACAGGTGGACTGGGTTTTTCTATGAAATGGAATATGGGCTGGATGCATGATCTGCTGTCTTATATGCAACAAGACCCTGTGCATAGAATGCACCATCATGATAACCTGACCTTTGGTATGCTGTACGCATTCTCTGAAAACTTTGTACTGCCTTTTTCACACGATGAAGTAGTTCACGGCAAAGGTTCAATGATCAATAAAATGCCAGGTGACGAATGGCAACGTTTTGCTAATTTACGTTTACTTTACACCTTTATGTTTACTTACCCAGGGAAAAAACTACTGTTTATGGGGTGTGAATTTGGCCAAGGAACAGAGTGGAATTTTAATCAGGAACTAGACTGGTATACTTTAGACTATCCTCAACACAGGGGAATGCAAACACTGGTTAAAGACTTAAATAAAATGTATACCAGTCACCCTTCACTATTCCAACATGATTTTGAACACGAAGGCTTTGAGTGGATTGATTGCCATGATGTTAGCCATTCAATCATTAGTTTTCGTCGTAAAACAGCAAATGAAGATCTTATCGTTATTTTAAATTTTACGCCTGTGGTAAGAGAAAACTATCGTATTGGCGTTCCAGCTGAAGGTTATTACACAGAGATTTTTAATTCAGATTCAAGTTATTACAATGGCAGTAATAAAGGTAATGGAGCCATTCTTTCAGAACCAACTCCCTGGATGAATTTGCCTCATTCTATCAATCTAACCCTTCCTCCACTAGCAGGAATTGTATTAAAATTATGAAAAGAATACTATTTGCAGCCAGCGAGGTACATCCTTTAATAAAAACAGGTGGCTTAGCGGATGTCGCTGGTAGCCTGCCCAGAGCACTAGCTGAGCTTTCACAGGATATCAGAATTATTTTACCTAACTATCCTTCTATTAATAATACTGAAGAAGTCAGGTTTGTTAGCTCAGTTAGAGTAAACAATCAAGATGCTAACATTCTAGAAACCAACCTCCCCAACAGTGACATTATTGTTTGGCTGGTTGATTGCCCTGCACTTTTTAATACACCGGGCAACCCTTATGTTGATGAATCTGGAAGCTCCTGGCCTAATATTGCTGATAGGTTTACCCTATTTTGCCGAGTGGTTGTTGAAGTTGCCATGAATAGAGCTCATTTAAACTGGTCCGCAGAAGTTGTTCACTGTAATGACTGGCAAACAGGATTAGTTCCAGCTCTATTATCAATTGAAAGCAATACACCTTCTTCTGTTTTTACCATCCATAATATGGCCTATCAGGGAATGTTTCCTGAAACCACTTTTTCGGATCTCAATTTACCACGTCAACTATGGCACCCTAATGGCATTGAGTTTCATGAAATGCTATCTTTTATAAAAGGTGGCTTATCCTACGCTGATCGTATAACAACCGTTAGCCCAACTTATGCACTTGAAATACAAACACCAGAGTTTGGTTATGGTTTAGAAGGTTTATTAAGTCATAAACATGAGATTTTAAGCGGCATTATCAATGGTATGGATCTGGAACAATGGAACCCAGAAACCGACACCTCAATAAGCGAACCTTATAGCATTGATAGCCTTGATAATAAAATTATCAATAAAACGTCTTTACAAGCAAGGTCCTCACTTCCTGTCAATAAATCAGTCCCCTTATTTGGCCTAATTAGCCGTCTGGTCGACCAAAAGGGTATTGATTTAATCCTTGAATGTCTAAAAGAAATGGTAGATATGCCACTTCAATTTATTTTATTAGGTAGTGGTGATAAAAGTGTCGAACAAAAACTGCTGGAATTTGCCAGGCTCTATCCAAAGAAAATATCAGTCACCATTGGTTACAACGAAGCATTAGCCCATCAAATTGAAGCTGGAGTTGATATATTTCTAATGCCATCAAGATTTGAGCCTTGTGGCTTAAATCAAATGTATAGTCAGCGCTATGGCACCATCCCTATTGTTAGAGAGACAGGTGGACTCGCTGATACCATTGAAGACGCTTTACCTAAGAGTTTAAATAAAAACACTGCAACGGGCATTTCATTCAAACAAGCAAATTCTGGCGCATTGCTAGAAGCGATTAAACGAGCAATGCTATTATACAATGATAAAAAATCCTGGAAAAAAATACAGCTTGCTGCAATGAACAAGGATTTCTCCTGGAAAAGTAGTGCCAAACACTATTTAGACTTATATAACGAGATTTAAGAGCCGGTTAAAGGGGCAAGGGACAAGTAAGAACTATAACTCTTAAGTAAGTAGCAACAATTAAATTAACAATTTTGTAGGATGGGCAAAGGAGGAACGACGTGCCCATCTTTATGTGTATGACATTTGGGTAGTGGGTCGAACTTGTAGTTTTTTGATATAATGAGATTCTATTCCATGTTATCAAAAAATACATTGTCCTTATTGTGACAGCCCAAAAATAATCAAATCAGGAAAAAGTAGCACCGGTGCTCAGCGCTATTTTTGTCAAAATATAGCCTGTGAAACTCAAACATTTACCTGATTACCCATA
>CAYYNM010000114.1:0-10430 GCA_964472945.1 uncultured Methylomarinum sp.
ACAATAAGGCAACTAGCATAAACACCCCATTCCCAAGGATATGGCGTTAATATTTTGGTCAGCATAAATGTTGACCCAAGAATACCCAGTAAACCTAGAAATAATAAACTGACTGCTATTTTTCGGATAAATGTCATTGCTTAACTGTCCCCGATAGTTTAAATGGCTAAAACGGCCTCTACTCTTGCAAAAAGCATGTAATCCCGGCGATTCCCTGCGCACCTGCTAGTCGTGCCTGGTTTAGGTGCTTTTTCTGCATTCCACCTAAAGCAAAAACGGGGATATTAACCTGGTTCACTAATATCTTAAATGCGTCCCAGCCTAAAGGTTCTGTTTCAGGATGTGTTTGGGTAGTTAAAACAGGAGCAATCACAATAAAATCTACGCCTATTTTCTCAGCCTGTAATATTTCTTGTTGATTATGACAAGAGGCCGCAACCCAGGAATAAGCTGTTGGTTTTTGTTTTAATGCTAATAAATCTTTTGAGGTTAAATGAATACCATCAACTTTCAATTTATCGCTATTTTGTACTGCTGAATTAAGCAATAATTGAGCGCCATTCTGCTTACATAAAGGCAAAGCTATATTAATAAAACTTTCTACTTGTTCAGTGGTTAAAGATTTAACCCGCGCCTGAATTAACTTAATACCACTCTTTAGTATTTGATTTAAGTTATTCAGTAAAATATCTTCAGTTACTGCACTTAAGATTGCATATTCTGAAGGTAATTTTATTGCCGTAATAATTGGAATATTGGCAGCTGGAAAGGAATATTTGGATAAATCTTGCTGACTTACCCAAGTAATTTCCTGTCCTTCACAGCCTTTAGCTATACCTGAAATTTCTGTAACAACCCAAACATCTAGCAATACATTGAGATCTTTATAATGGTGCTTAATTTGAATTAAAGGAATAGCCTCTTCAGCTGAAATACCTAGCTCTTCTTTTAGTTCCCGAACTAAAGCTTGCTTTACAGTCTCCCCGGTTTCAACCTTGCCACCAGGAAATTCCCACAAGCCACCTTGGTGCACTTTATTATGCCGTAAGGAGATTAAAACCTTCCCTGTTTTATCTTTTATAACCCCAACAGCCACATGCAGGTATTTTTCACCTTTCAACATTACGTTCGATACTCTGCATTTATCTTCACATAATCATAGGAAAGGTCACAAGTTAAAACCTCTTGGCTAGCAGTTCCTCGCGCCAAAACCACCCGAATAAGAATTTCTTCTTTATTCATCACACCTTGCCCTTGTGCTTCTGTGTAACTTTCAGCTCTGCCGCCATTTTTAACAATACAAACATCATCCAGGTATATCTCGACTTTATCCAAATCCATTTGCTCAAGACCTGAACGTCCAACAGCGGCTAAAATACGCCCCCAATTGGGGTCACTAGCAAAAAAGGCTGTTTTAACCAAAGGAGAATGAGCTATAGTTTTACCGACTATTACTGCTTCGGCATTATCTTTTGCTTGCTCCACACTAATCTGCATTAACTTGGTCGCGCCTTCACCATCTCTAACAATAAGCTCTGCCAAGCACTTGCAAATATTTATTACCGCACTTGAAAATATTTGATAAGCTTCACTGTCTGCAGTGATTTCAGTGGCTGATGAGCAGCCACTGGCCATTAAAATACAAGCATCATTTGTAGAAGTATCACCATCTACAGTAATACGATTAAACGACTGTTCTGCTGCTTGTGACAAACATTTCTGCAATAGACTTTGACTGATTTTTGCATCAGTTGCCACAAACCCTAGCATCGTCGCCATATTGGGCTGAATCATCCCGGCGCCTTTAGAAATACCCGTTAGTGTTACGAGCTGACCATCCAGCTCAATCACTACAGATGCACCTTTGGCAAAGGTATCTGTTGTCATAATGGCATGAGCTGCATTATTCCAATGATCCTGTTTTAGATTCGATACAGCCTCAGGTAAGGCAACTGAAATTTTATCAACAGGTAAATTTTCACCAATAACACCGGTTGAAAAAGGTAAAACTTTATTAGCTTCACCTGCAACTGCGGATGCAACAAACGAGCAACTTGCATGTGCATCACGCATTCCTTGTTGGCCTGTTCCTGCATTGGCATTACCTGAATTAATTAATAGCCAGCGCGGACTATTTTGCAGATGCTCTTTAGCAACGTGTACCGGTGCTGCACAAAAGGCATTTTGGGTGAAAACACCTGCGCAAGTAGATCCTTCGACCATTTCGATCAGCAGAATATCATCTCGCTCAGTTTGCTTAATACCGGCATTACTGGTGCCTAATTTAATCCCTGAAACTGCTTTCATTTCAGGAAAGCCTACATTTCCTACTGCCATTTTTAAAGGTCTCCATCTCCCTCAATAAGTAAGAGGGCATAAAAAATTAATATTTTTACCACAGAGGCCACTGAAAACACAGAGTTTTGAGTGTTAAGCCTCTGTGTCCCCAGTGATCTTCGAGTTTATTTTGAGTATTCTTAATATTGCTTTTGTCAAACTAACATGACTATTCACTGACTACAGCTTGATTTTTTGTCGGTTGTAGTGCGGACTTTATGCCTTAAAAAAAACATAGACTTTAGATATTAAATCAATATCATTTTCTATTTGTGCGCATTGTTTTTTAATCCATTCAACTTGTTCACTATCATTAAATATGCCATGAGGTAAAACCACTTCAACCTCTACTAAACCATCAAGATAATGAATTCTAAAATCATCGACTGTATGGATTTTTTCAGCTAAATACTGATCTAAATAGTGCTGTACTTGTTCTCGCGTTATAGGCTTTTGATAACCTTCCTTAAATTCATCATCTTCTGGGTCAATATGTACTAATACATCAGTAACATCATCAAATTCAGCTTTTAATCTATCTCTAACGGCATCGCCAATCATATGCCCTTCAGAAACACTAATGCGCGCATTAACAACAATATGCGTATCTACACAAGCATCTTCCCCCATTCGCCGAGTGCGAATTAAATGGATACTTTGAACACCTGGTGTCTGCTTAATCACTCTACGAATTTCTCTAACCATCTCTTCAGGCAGAGCAGAATCGACTAATTCATTAATACTTTCCCAAACCAGGCCCAACCCCATTTTAGCAATCATTATTGCAACGATAACTGCTGCAACAGCATCTGCCATTGAAAAACCCAATAATACGCCACCAATACCTATCACCACTACAACAGATGAAAAAGCATCACTTCTATGATGCCAGGCGTTAGCTAATAATAACTTTGAGCGAGTCTTTTCAGCGACTCGTTTAGTGTAATGAAATAACCACTCGTTAGCTAAAATGGAAATAAACGCAATACCTAAAGTCTCTTTAGCTGGGGTTAATAGAGTGACTGGATTTAGTATCTGCTCAATAGCATCCCAACCAATTCCTGTTGCAACAGCTATCAGACCTATCCCTAATAAAACCGTTGCCATAGTTTCAAAACGACGATGACCATACGGGTGATCATGATCTGCTTCCCTGCTACCCAACTTAATTGCAATAATAACAAAAAGATCACTTATTAAATCAGATAGAGAATGAATACCATCTGCTATTAATGATGCAGACTGACCTACAATACCCACGCCAATTTTTATAATTGTTAAAAAGATATTAATTAAAGCGCCAACATAAGTAACTCGCGCTTTTATCTTTAACAATTGTTCAGCATTATAAGCTTTAGCCACCTTACCCGACCTCTAATATAATGGTATATTCCATTTCATCGGTTAAGGTATCGAGTACTTTATGACCATTTATTCTGCACCAGGCAGGAATATCTTGCATAACACCTGGGTCCGTACACACAACTTCCAGCACATCACCTGTTTGCATTGTTTTTACTTTATCCTGCGTTCTAATAACAGGTAGAGGGCATAATAAGCGCTTGGCATTTAATGTTTCTTTACTCATTTATACAAACCATTGTTTTGGAATTTCATCACCTTTAAAAGGTGTTACCTGCACGGTTCTTTCTGTGCCATCTTTTTCTCTAATGGTAATATCAACCTGTTCTGCATCACGCCCTTGGCCGTATCGTGCGGTCAGTTTTGCGGCTATTAATAAGTCTTCTTCAGTTGGCGCACCATCAACCATGGCTAAAGGCCCACGATGACTTGAACAGTTCATATTAATAAAATCTTTTTTATACCCTTGCATAAAACGTGCTTCACCATCTTCTCTGGCAACAATGACTTTAAAGTTATCTTTAGGCCTAATATGACGCCCTACTTTTAACAACATAATATCATCTAGGTCATATTCTTTTCGACCTCTCGCTGACCATAAATCAACCAGTTTATCTGAATAGCTTTTATCTGTTAAAAAACAACAGCCCCCTGCAGGTTGAGCGAAATCTTCAAAACCAAATTCATCCGCTAAAGCCATTTGAGGTTTACGCCCCCGACCACTAAAGTTATGTAACTTTTCTCGATCAACCCAACCTTCACGCTCAGGTAAAGTCATCGGTAGATTTTGCGCGCACAAAGGACGAAGCAACAGGTCATCAGCACCTGATTCTTCAGCAATCACAGGCATAGTATCTTTTCTTTGTGACATAGGTCGTTGACCAATCACTTCCCCCGTAATAATAAAATCAAAATCATTTTCTTTAATCCATTCTTTGGCTTTATGTACCATAAATATTTTACAATCTAAACAAGGGTTCATATTTGCCCCATACCCATGCTTAGGATTAATCAATACATCTTTATATTCCTCGATAATATCAACGATATGTAATTTAATACCTAATTGCTCAGCTGACCATAATGCATTATTTCTTTTAGGCTTGTCTTTATCTTTTTTCCTAATTGCATGAGTATGTCCTTCTACACAAAATCCCGTAAAAAAGTTAATCCCTTCAACATGCACCCTTTGATCCATAATGGTTCTTGCTGCCAATAATGAATCCAATCCACCTGAAATTAATGCAACAGCTTTTCTTTGCTTACTCATAACACCTAAATATTCTTTAAAAATTGAGTTGATTATACCTTGGGTTACAGTTTTATAGCGCATACAAATAGATGATTTTTTAATCATCTATTACAAGTTACCCATAAAAGTTGTTTGTCTATTATTTTAAGCTAGACTTAAACCATATTCTTAATAGGCAATAATTAAAGGGGATCCTAATGGAAAGAGAAGAAGCAATGGCTTTCATGATAAAGTTACTTAAAATTCTATTACATAAGGATGGTTCTGACCTATTTATAACAGCAGGCTACCCCCCTGCAATGAAAATAAAAGGCATTATGACGCCTATTTCTCAACAAAAATTATCAGCGAATGACTCTCAAGCACTTACTCAGTGCATTATGAATGATAAGCAGTTAAAAGAATTTGAAGAAACTCAAGAGTGTAACTTTGCTATCTCTCCAGCGGGTCTTTGTCGATTTCGAGTTAATGCCTATGTTCAGCAAGGCTTCCAAGGACTGGTTCTACGTGTTATTGCTTCTGAAATACCCACATTCGATAAATTAGGTCTCCCCTCAGTTTTAAAAGATATTATCTCTCATAAAAATGGCCTGGTAATTATGGTAGGGGCTACTGGCTCAGGTAAATCGACCTCAATGGCAGCTATGATTGATCATCGCAATGAAACCAGTTATGGGCATATTATCACTATTGAAGACCCTATTGAGTATGTTCATCCCCATAAAAATTGTGTTGTTATGCAACGAGAAGTCGGTGTTGATACTCAAGACTGGGAAATAGCCCTGCATAATACCTTGCGACAAGCACCTGATGTGATTGTGTTAGGCGAAATACGCAACTCTGAAATAATGGAGTTTGGGCTTGAATTTGCTCAAACAGGTCACTTGGCATTAGCCACTTTACATGCCAATAATGCTAACCAAGCCGTTGACCGTATTCTTGGTTTTTTCCCTATTGAAAGCCAAACAAAATTAATGCAGGATATTTCCTTAAATTTACGCGCCATTATTTCTCAGCGTTTAGTTAAAACTGTTGATGGTGGGCGGTGTGCGGCTATTGAAATCATGATTAATACTCCGCTTATTTCGGATTTAATTGCTAAAGGTGATATTAGTGGAATGAAGCCTATTATGGCTAAATCACGCGAACTGGGTATGCAAACCTTTGACCAAGCATTATTAGATTTATACCAATCTGGCAAAATCAGTTATGACGAAGCCTTAAAGAATGCTGATTCAAGAAACGAGCTTCGTCTACAAATTAAATTAGCCAGTGGCGATGGTCAAGATATAGGTGGTTTATCTCTTACTGAAACTGAAGAATAAAGTAGCACACGATCAATTTATACCCCCTCCAAAATCAATATAGCAAACCAATAAATTATGGACTTATCACCTTATCTAAAATTAATGCTTGATAAAAGTGCTGACAGCCTTATTCTAACTGTCGACACCCCTCCCTCTTTACGATTATCAGACCAGATAAAAGAAGTTGGAAAAACCCTGGTAAGCGCTGAATTTATAAATCAATTTATTGATGAGCTGTTTGATGAGTCTCAAAAACAGATTGTTAATAGTTTTAAAACTGCATCTACAAATTATCATCTTTTAGATACAGACTTTATCATTAGTGCTGAAAAAAACATTAGCGGCTTAGAAATACAAATTACAGCAGATAAGCAAACTTCAAGCACAAAGAAAACTATCGAAGAAATTGAAGTGCTTGGTGATAAGCCTAAATCCTCGCTTGATGTTTTACCTTATTTACAGGAAATGGTTAAACAAGAGGGTTCGGATATATTTTTAACCGTTGATTCCCCCGTTAAAATAAAAATATCAGGCCGAGCCATTCCCATGGACAAATACCTGCTTACGCCTGAACTCACAAGGTCAGCAGCTCTTAGCATTATGACAGAAGAGCAACAAACGGAATTTCTTAAAACAAAAGACCTCGATTTTGCTATTGCCTTACCTGACAATAGTGCGAGATTTCGTGTTAATGCTTTTTATCAGCGTCAATCCATAGGTTTGGTCTTTCGTTTAATTCCATCCATTATTCCCAAACCTGAAGACTTGGGACTGCCTGATATTTTGCTTGAACTGATTTTGGCCAAACGTGGTTTATTATTAATGGTTGGCGGCACCGGGTCAGGTAAATCAACTTCATTAGCCTCAATGATTAATCACCGAAATGCAAATTCGGCAGGTCATATATTAACCATTGAAGATCCTGTAGAATTTTCTCACCCCAACTTAAAATCGATTGTAAACCAACGTGAAGTAGGAACAGACACGGTCTCTTATGCTCGCGCTCTTAAAGCCTGTTTACGCGAAGCTCCTGATGTTATTTTAATCGGCGAAATTCGGGATAAAGAAACCATGAAAGCAGCTTTAGAACTGGCCAATACAGGGCATTTATGTATTTCAACTATGCATGCCAACAATGCCAACCAAGCTATGGAGCGAGTTATCAATATGTTTCCTCAAGTGGAACATAAACAATTATTTATGGATTTAGCCATCAATATGAATGCCGTTATTTCTCAGCGCTTAATCCCCACTCCTGAGGGTAAAAGATGTGCCGCTATTGAAGTTATGATAAATACCCCTCATATCTCTAGCCTGATTTTAAAAGGTGATCTAAATGAGATTAAAGAGGCTATGTCAACCAGTGGAGGTAAAGGCATGAAAATATTTGATGATGCCTTATTTGAACTTTATAAATCCAAACGAATCACGTTGGAAGAGGCTCTCAGGAATGCTGATTCACGTAATGATTTGGAAGCTAAGATTAATTTTGGGTAATCAAAATCACCCAAATCCCTGCTTAATTGTTACTCTCCAGAATGCCCATTGAGACAAGGCATACCTCGGTACCTTGCCTCTACTCGTCTTTATAAAGTAAGATATAAAAAATTGATACCTTACTTTACTATTTTTGATTATATAAAAACAATGCACACAATAACTTTTAAACAAAAACTATCTTTAGTTTTACTTGCCGGGCTTTCTATTGCTTCTGCCCCTACTATAGCCAAATCAGATATGCAGATTATGGGGGACGTTCAAAGAGCTAGAGAGTTGAATCGTCAAGGTGTTAATCATTCACAGCACTTACAGCCCATTGATGAAAGTCAAAAATTTCGTGGTGTTTATTATGGCTATCTCCCCTGCGATCATTGTGCGGGAATTAAAATGACCTTATCCTTAAAGAATAAAAAGAATTATTTATTAGTCACTCAATATGCCCAAGCCTCAAACAGAGAGTATTTTGAAAAAGGCAAATATAATTGGGATGACAAAAATAAAATTGTTACCTTGGTTTCACGAAAGGATGCAAGCACCCGAAAATTGTATATTAAAGATGACACAGCACTTATAGTTCTTAGTCCTAAAGGAACGCCTATGAAAGGTGGACAGGGCCAATATACTTTACTGAGGGGTGATAAGAATAAATCACGCACAGTACATATTCACTAAAAATGCCTAACCCTTACCATAAATGATAAGTAAAATTAATTTTTCTGGCTATGAACTTACCTTAAGACTGGTTAAAAATAAAGACTAAAACTTTGTAGAGTGGACGACAGTGGATTAAATCTGAAGCTTTAACAAATACATTTTTTATTAATAACAACCTTTTGGGGGGCGCAGGTTTTAATCTGTATTCCTTAGCGCAAGAGCAGGCTAAAGCTTGCGCCCCCAATTTTTAAAATAGCTTTATCAACAAGGTTTGGCCCACTACCCGAGCGGACTAAAGTCCGCTCTACAATCATAAACCATGGTTTGTTAAGAACTCGTACGGGGAAGCTAAAAGCCTTCCCTTTTCTCTAAAAATTGCATAAAAAAAGGGTCGCTACCTTTCGGTAACGACCCTTTTTTAACAGAAACAATTTTAAAGAACTGTTCTTGAAAAACGATTAACGTTTTGAGTACTGAGGGCGTTTTCTCGCTTTATGTAAGCCGACTTTTTTACGCTCTACAACACGAGCATCACGTGTTACATAACCTGCCGCTCTTAAAGTTGGACGTAATTCTTCGTCAAAATCCATTAGTGCTCTTGTCACACCGTGACGTATTGCACCTGCCTGACCAGAAGGACCACCACCTTTGACGATAACGTTAACGTCGAAATCCGCTGTTTTCTCTAGAAGTTCTAAAGGTTGTTTTGCAACCATTTGGTCAGTTTTACGACCAAAGTACTCTTCTATTGATTGGCTATTAATAGTAAATTTTCCGGTACCAGTTACTGCGTAAACTCGTGCTACTGCACTTTTACGACGTCCTGTTCCATAATATTGAGCTGCCATAATCTTTCCTATAATTCCAATACTTTAGGCTGTTGCGATTGATGATCGTGAGAAGGTCCTGCATAAACTTTCAATTTTTTGAACATTGCACGGCCTAATGGGTTTTTAGGTAACATACCTTCAACCGCACTATTGATAATACGGTCAGGGAAAGTACTTCTTAGCTTACCTAAGCTAACTGACTTCAAATTACCTATATAACCAGTATGGTGTTGGTATATTTTGTCGTTTTCTTTGTTTCCTGTTACACCAATTTTTTCTGCATTAACAACGATAATATAATCGCCTGTATCAACATGAGGTGTATATTCTGGTTTGTGTTTACCGCGAAGACGTCGTGCAATTTCAGTAGCAAGGCGACCCAATGTCTGGCCTTCTGCATCAATTACGTACCAATCGCGCTTAACTTCTGCTGGCTTTGCACTAAATGTTTTCATCGTTTACTTTAGTAATTTGTTAAGACATGTATAAAGAGCGAGAATTATACTTTGTCTATCCTTTGTTTTCAAGCTTATTTACAACTTAATATTTAAAGCATGTAGTTTTCTATACAAATGAGTTCTTTCCATACCAATGGCAGAGGCTAATTTAGCAACACTCCCCCCATTTTTTTCGAAATGATATTCTAAATAACATTTTTCAAAATGCTCTCTTGCCTCTTTCAATGGTGAATTAAAAAACTCTGGCATAGCCGAATTTAGCGCAGGTTTATCTGCAATAGAGCCTAATGCAGTCTTTACTTCATCCATTTCAATATCGTCACCAGCCCCTAAAATCATTAAGCGCTGAACCAAACTTCTTAATTCTCTAACATTCCCAGGCCAACTATAATTACGCAAATAATTCTGTGCTGCCATTGAAAACTTTCTAAACGGAAGTTTTTCAATATTAACGAAGTAATCCACATAGTAACTTAATAGCGCAGGAACATCCTCTCCATGCTCTCTAAGTGGTGTAATATCAAGAGCCACTTCATTAAGTAAAAAATACAAGTCTTGTCTAAACCGACCTGCATTCACTTCTTCATCCAAAGCCACGCGTGTTGAAGCGACAACCCGTACATCAACACGAACAGACTCACTTCCGCCAACCCTCAAGAATGAACTAGACTCCAAGGCACTCAACAATCGAATCTGAGTTTCCATATCCATCCCTGCTATTTCCCCCAGA
>CAYYNM010000115.1:0-10403 GCA_964472945.1 uncultured Methylomarinum sp.
AGGTAGAGCAATGCATGGAGCAGCGAAGCGGTGTGCCGAGAGGAGAAATAAAAAAGCTATTTTTCCCTAGCTTAAACTTAATGACATTGATCATTACCCCATAAATCTAGCATCTGTAGAAAAGGATTATCTCTATCCCCCTGTTTTTTCAGTACTTTACAAAAGCAACAATTAAAAACTGGAACATAGAGTATAAGTACTTTTAAGTTTTTTGGTATTGCTGTCTATTGTGTCTTAGTTTCTTGTAAAAATTGTATTTGTAAGCTATTGAATTTGTAATGAGTTATTAATGCTGATTATTGACAGAAAGTATATAAGCTTTAAAATACATTTAATTATACGAATATGATTAATAAAGAGTCTTCAATGCTTTTATAGCAGCTAATAAAAGCTGTTAATAATGCTTCGGTACATTTAACTAATGCCGAGAAAATTTTAAAAACTATTTTACCTTTCCCCATTGTTGTAAAAAATATGAATGATAAAAAAATAATTAACCCCTCCAACTTAAGAGGTGATTTTTTTGGTGGGCTAACCGCAGGTGTGGTTGCTTTACCCTTAGCACTTGCTTTTGGCTTGCAATCGGGTATGGGCGCAATTGCAGGGCTTTATGGCGCAATTGCTATAGGGATGATTGCAGCCTGGTTTGGCGGAACTCCTACTCAAATCAGTGGGCCAACAGGGCCCATGACTGTAGTCTCTGCTGTTGTTATTTCAACCGCAATTGAGGCTCATGGTGGCAGTCTTGAGGCCGCTTTAGGTACGGTTATTGCCATTTTTTTATTCACCGGTTTTTTTCAGATTTTGCTGGGTATCTTTAAAATTGGCCAGTATATTCGTTATATGCCATACCCTGTAGTGTCTGGTTTTATGAGTGGAATTGGCGTTATTATTATTGTATTACAGATATTCCCTTTTTTAGGACATTCCTCACCCAAAAGAATTTTAGACATCTTTGCAGAATTACCCTCCATTGTTCATGATATTAATTTAGCCTCTGTTAGTTTAGCATTAGCGACTATAGCTACTATTTATATATTTCCTCGTATCACTAAGTTGATCCCCAGTGCCTTAGTTGCTTTAGTTGTTTTAACCATTATTTCAACCATGATGGGCTTAGATGTTAAAATTATTAGTGATATTCCAAAAGGGTTGCCCGCATTAAGACTGGATACATTAACAAATGTTGAATGGACGCACCCAATGTTAATTATAATTCCTGCCTTGACATTAGCTGCTTTGGGAACAATTGATTCATTACTGACTTCAATTGTAGCCGATAATATGACAAAAACGCGGCATGATAGTAATAAAGAATTGATCGGACAGGGCTTAGGCAATATGGGTGCGGCAATGATAGGTGGAATTCCAGGTGCTGGAGCTACCATGCGTACCGTTGTCAATATAAATTCAGGAGGTAAAACAAGAATTTCAGGTGTTATTCATAGTGTCGCTTTATTAATTGTTTTATTAGGTGCAGGAGAATATGCCCGATTAATTCCATTACCCGTTTTAGCTGGGATTTTAATTACCGTAGGTATTGGAATTATTGACTATAAAGGTATCAAACATATTCCTCATGTTCCTAAAACGGATTCAACCATTATGTTGGTTGTTTTATTTATAACGGTTTTTGATGATTTATTACAGGCTGTGGCGGTAGGAATGGTTCTTGCGTCTGTTTTATTTATGAAAAAAATGAGTGATTTGGTAGAGCAGCAATCTTCTACTGGGTCAGTAGATAGTTATGCTCGGGAAGAATCTTGGGAGGATGAAGCAAATATTTCAGAAGAGGTACGTGCTCAAGTTTATATTAAGCACTTTGATGGCCCCATTTTCTTTGGTTTTGTATCCAGACTGCAAGAAATGGTCAGTGCATTGCCTGAAGTAACGGTTGTTATTTTACGTATGCCTAGAGTTCCTTATATTGATCAATCCGGTATTTATGCTATTGAAGATGCTGTTATCGCTTTAAAAGAAAGGGGAATGATGGTACTGATAACAGGGATTCAGGAGCAGCCAAAAGACATGTTGAGTAATATTGGGCTGATCCCTAACTTAGTACCTGAAGAGCATATATTTGCAGATTTCTCTTGCTGCATTGAGGCTTTAGAGTCAGGAAAGATTGAGTCGAAGACTCAACCTGGTAAGTCAGAAAAAATAATGTGGAAATTTGTCAATTACTGATTAAATAAATTAGCCCTGTTTATCGGGGCTTTTTTTTATCTGAGCACCCTGATTAATGAAACAACAAACTACAGATACAGAGCATAAGTTAACAATTGATGATATTTTGAACTGGCTATTAGATGATCAGTTGATTTCACAAGTTGAAGAACAAGAGATTAGGCAGTTTTCGACCCGCTGGGAAAATAGAGAAAAAGATTTAGTTGAAATAATTTGTGCCTACCAAACAGAAAAAGAGAGTAGTTTAGGGAAAAAATTTACCTCCGAAAAACTTTCTAATTGGTTGGCAGCAAAAGTTGGACTTCCCTTTTTTTATATTGACCCATTAAGGATAGATGTCACGCTTGTGACTTCAATTTGTACCCAACCTTATGCTGAACGGTTTAATATTCTTCCTATTAAAGTTGAAAATAACACGATAACATTTGCCGTTTCTGAACCCTTTATTCGAGAATGGGAAGGGGATCTTAAACATCTACATAATAAAGAAATAAACCGTGTCCTTGCAAATGCGGCTGATATTAAACGTTATATTAGTGAGTTATATGATTTTTCTAAATCAGTCCAAAAAGCATCTAATAGAGCGGTAGAAAACAATGGCCAATTAAATAACCTGGAACAGTTAGTAGAGTTAGGTAAAAAAAGTGAATTAGAAGTAAATAACCAGCATATTGTAAATTTAGTTAATTGGTTATTTCAATATGCTTTTGATCAACGTGCCAGTGATATACATTTAGAACCTAGGCGAGAGCAAAGTAATGTAAGGTTCCGTATTGATGGTGTTATGCATCAGGTTTATCAAATCCCCACGCCTGTTATGGGTGCGGTTATTAGTCGAATTAAAATTTTAGGCAGGATGGATATTGCTGAAAAACGGAGACCTCAAGATGGCAGACTTAAAACACTTAATGGAAAACTAGAAGTTGAACTACGCTTATCCACCATGCCAACAGCATTTGGTGAAAAAGTCGTGATGCGTATTTTTGACCCAGAAGTGTTACTAAAGGATTTTACAGCCCTAGGGTTTAATCAAAGAGAACAGCTGATGTGGAATGATATGACACATCAGGCACATGGTATTATTTTAGTGACAGGGCCAACAGGGTCGGGGAAAACGACAACCTTATATTCAACCTTAAAACACTTGGCAACAGCTGAAATTAATCTATGTACCGTTGAGGATCCTATAGAGTTAATTGAGCCTAGTTTTAACCAAATGCAAGTAGAAAATAAAATTGATTTGGATTTTGCTGCAGGTATTAGGACCTTAATGCGACAAGATCCCGATATTATTATGGTGGGGGAAATTCGAGATTTGGAAACGGCTGAAATGGCTATCCAGGCATCACTAACTGGGCATTTGGTTTTATCAACTCTACATACAAATAATGCACCCTCAGCTATTACTCGGTTATTAGAACTGGGAGTAAAACCTTATTTAGTAAAATTAACCTTATTAGGTGTAATGGCACAAAGGTTAATCAGAACTTTATGCCCTAATTGTAAAGGGGAGCAAAAAATAACTAATGAAGAATGGCAAGAATTGGTACAGCCCTTTAACATAAAAAAACCAGCGGTTATCTATCAAGCAGAAGGGTGTGTTGAGTGTCGGAATACTGGTTATTTAGGTAGAATTGGTATTTATGAATTATTTAATAATACAGTGCAGGTTCAACAACAAATAACAGAAAAATGTGATGCTAATGTGGTTACTAAACTCGCTATAAAAGAGGGAATGAAAACCTTGCGTTTAAGTGGGGTAGAGAAGGTGATAGAAGGAATTACCTCAATTGAGGAGGTATTGAGAGTGGCACCAGAGAACATAGAGCTATAAGGTGAAAATTATTATCATGAGTCTATTTCACTACTAGAGAACAGGAAGAAGACAAAAAATTGTGTCCATTCAGCTTATCTTAAGGTCGAATGATTAATATGTTAGACTTATGTCGTGCGTATTTTTGAACGCGCAAAATATAAGTCATTTAAATTAAGCTAAAGGATCAAGAATGAAAATAATTAACCTTTTTATATCAACAGTTGTTGCTTCAACTTTGCTAACGGCTTGTGATAAGTCAGAACAGGCATCTGATAAAGCAGCGGTAGAATCAACAGCAGAAGCTACTTCAGTATTAGATAAAGCTGTCTCTTCAGCAAAAGAAACAACTGATAAAGTAAGTCAATCAGTTTCTGAATCAGTAAAAACGGTGACTAATGCTACTAATAATGTGATAGAAACTACTTCTGACGCAGTATCAAAAGCTGTAGACACAGCTAAAGGTACTGTAGCGGAAACTGTCACTGCAACTACAGATGCTGCGACTAATGCTGTGACTTCAGTAAAAAATACAGCTACTGAAGCTACGAATGCTGCCACAAATGCAGTGGATTCAGTTGAAAATACGGCTACTGAAGCGACATCAGCAGCAAAGAATACAGTTACTCAAGCTGTAGAAGATACTAAAAGTGCATTGATGGATTCTGCCAGCCAAAAAGTTGCTGATACTGCTGCAACTATCAATCAGAAAACTGATGCCAGTAAAAGTTCAGCTGAAAGTAGTCTTAACACCTTAATAAAATAAGGCTCATGACTATGCACCTGCTAACTGGTGGTTTATGGTGAGATCATGTAAAAGTAAGGGTTTAAAATTAGTAGGATAATTTTAAACCCTTACTTTTAGACTAATCTGTAGATAGGACTCTCCCCTGCTTTTTTGTTAGAATTGTAAAAATAATTAAGAAAGTATTAATGGCTGAATATTGTTAAAAGGGATAAAGAATAAATTTATGCAGAATAGTATTAAAAATAAAGTCACTCAAATCATGACTGAAGAAGGTTTACCAAAACTTTGTGTTGATGTGTTTTTATCTCAATATGAAAAAATGCTTGGAGGGGAGGCAAGTGTTATTCGTGAAGAAGCGCTAAAACCAGTTTCAAATATTGTTGATTTTGAATTATTAGCTGACTTTAGTGCTAAAGGTGAAGCTGTATTAAGCCAATCTGTTATGCTGAAATTAAATGGTGGCTTAGGTACGGGCATGGGGTTGGAAAGAGCCAAGTCTTTACTGCCAGCAAAAAATGGACTGAATTTTTTGGATATTATTGTTGAGCAGATTATTTCTCAGCGAAATAGCTTTAAAAGCGACTTGCCTTTGGTGTTTATGAATTCTTTTAGTACTGAAGCAGATACAGTTGAACTGTTAGAACGATTTCCAGAATTAAAGCAGGGGCAAAAAAATGTTTCATTAACCTTTATCCAAAATAAAGTACCTAAGATTCTGCTTGAAAATAAACAACCAGCCCAATGGCCAAAAGACCCAACTAAAGAATGGTGCCCACCAGGACATGGTGATATCTATACTGCGCTTCAAACATCTGGTGTATTAGACCAGTTGTTGGAAGAAGGTATTAAATATGCTTTTATTTCTAATTCAGATAATTTAGGCGCGAATATGGATTTATCTATATTGGGTTATTTTGCTGAACAAGATACATCATTTATGATGGAAGTAGCTGATAGAACGGCTGCAGATAAAAAAGGGGGGCATTTAGCTGAGTCTATTAATGGTGGCTTATTGCTTCGGGAATCAGCGCAATGCCACAGCGATGATGTCAATAGTTTTCAAGATACTACTAAATATAAATATTTTAATACTAATAACCTTTGGATTCGTCTGGATAGGTTAAAGCAATATTTAGATAAAAATAACGGTATTTTTGATTTACCTTTAATTCAAAATAGAAAAAATATAGACCCCAGAGACCAGGCAAGCCCTGAAGTCATACAAATGGAAACAGCAATGGGTTCAGCCATTGCTAGCTTTAAAGACTCTATTGCCATTCGTATTCCAAAAGCACGATTTGTACCTATTAAAACAACTAATGAGTTGCTGGGGCTTTGGTCTAATGCTTTTATTTTAGATGAAAAGAATTTAGTGGCAATAAACCCTAAACGTCAGGTAAGCTATATCGTTGTTAGTTTAGATAGTCAATTTTATAAAAAAATAGATGATTTACAAGCTAGGTTTCCAGAGGGTGCACCTGATTTACTTGAGTGCCAAAAACTTACAATTATGGGTGATGTTAAATTTGGCGCAAATGTAAAACTGATAGGTGAAGTGATGATCAATAATGATTCGGGTGAACAGCTTATCATTAAAGCAGATACTGTTATAAAAGGGTAGAGCTAGATAGGGTTATCTGCTTACTCTATAAATTCTTGCTGTAGAGTCAAGCATGCTTTGTCTCTTATGGACTTACACTGTGCTGTTATTATTTAGTTTGTTTGGTACCTAAATTTTTAAGAATTTCCTCTAATGGAACAAGGTTCATTCTAACTCTATATAAAACATCATGATTGTGTAATAAACCAAAACAATCATAAGTCCTCAGCATAATATTACTTTGGTTTAAAGTATTGTCACTAGATTCTTCGTGTTGTTTAACTAAGATATAAAGTTTGTCATCATTTTTTAAACGACTCAAATGCTTACGATCTACAGATATTTCATGTGAGGTATAGACCATAGGGTTACGTTTAAAATCGTGGTTTTCTAGTTGGGCTTTTTCTAATAATGCACCTGATGCCAAGCTACAAGGAAAAATTTCAGGGTAGTTTGCAATATGGGCTAACTCATCAAAATAATCAGACTGTTCGGCTAAAGATCCAGAAAGAAAATTTTTAACATTACCATTATGTAGAAATTTTCGTTTTAAGAAATAGCTAGTTCCAGGAATAAAAGTTTTATCAGGTATAACATTTAAGTTGGGTAATGAACCAAATGTTACATCACCTAGAAATAAAGGTGTTTGGGTTTCCTTTTTAAAGCCTATTAAAATAGTTTTACCTTCCGCTTTAATTGAAATACGGTTGCCTAAAGTTAAGTGGGGAATTGTTTTAATTAAAGTTTTTTTAATATCTAGCTGAAAGGGCGTTGAGGGTTTTAAGGCATTAACAAAAGTAGTTTGGTAGTTACTAAAACGTAGTTTATTTTCAGAAATAATCTTGTTTTCATGGTGGGCCTCTCTGTAAAGGCGCATTTGATATTCAATTAAGGTATTAAGTTGGTAACCAAGAACAATAGGGCCTTTAAATGGGTTATGGTGGATTTGTAACCACTTATGCTTATCATGAAATAGATTGAAATCATCAGAAGCATTACGAGCTACTTCAATATGAATCTGCTCAAATATGAATTGTTTGGAGATCATTAAATTACTCGTTCTATATAAGTGAGGGGAATGCTGGTTTCTGCTACAGGCATATCAAACCAAAAACCCATAGGGTAATCAAAGCCCATACCATGCATATAATTATACAGTGCTTTTTTTAACCCTTGCCCCAGCATTTCATGGTCTGCTTTAACTAAGTCATGATAATCAATATCATTTTCTGCAAACAACACGTTTTTATTGGGGATAAGTTCTATATTGTATTGTTCAGGGTGCAAACCAATGGGGCTGTGTACAGTGGCTGCAAAACGATGCCAATAAGCTGATTGAAAACAGCCATTAAGCATTAGTTGGCGAACTCGTTCCAAAGAATCCACTGTTTCTTGTTCGGTTTGAGTTGGGAAGCCATACATCAAATAAGCATGGACTAGAATACCCGTATTTGTAAAGTTCTTGGTTACTTTGGCGACTTGTTCGACAGTCACCCCTTTTTTCATTAATTTAAGTAAGCGGTCTGAGGCGACTTCTAGTCCACCACTAATAGCAATACACCCTGAATCTGCAAGAAGTTGGCATTTTTCGGCAGTAAAGGTTTTCTCAAAACGAATATTTCCCCACCAGCTAATAACAATGTTACGTTCAATGAGTTTTTCTGCCATAGCAAAAAGTACCTTAGGTGGCGCGGCCTCATCCACAAAATGAAAGCCCGTTTCACCTGTTTCTGATATTAGGTTTTCTATTTGCTTAATAATCAGTTCAGCTCCGGCATCATCATATTGGCCAATATAATTAAGGCTAATATCACAAAAACTACATTGTGACCAATAACAGCCATGCGCAAGCGTTAATTTGTTCCAGCGTCCATCACTCCAGATTCTGTGCATGGGGTTGAGCATTTCACATAAGGAAAGATATTGGCTTAAAGGTAAACCATCATAACTAGGTGTACCTGTCTCTTTATGTGGAATATCATGTAAGGAAAGATTTTGGTTAAAATATACCTGATTATCTTTTAAATAATAAGTACGGAATAAATCATCAATAGGGCGTTGACCTGTTAAATATTCCAATAAAGTTAAGAGCGGCCTTTCGCCATCATCAACGGTTATAAAATCAACAAACTCAAAAATTCGGGGATCTTTTAAAGACCTTAATTCGGTATTAATAAACCCACCTCCTAAAATCAGTGTGATTTCAGGATTATTTTTTTTACAACATTGGGCTATTTTTAAAGCCCCCAACATATTACCGGGAAAAGGGACAGTTAGCCCAATAACAGAGGGGTTTTCTTGTACTATGTAAGTATTGACCAGAGAAAAAATAATCTCATCGGTATACAGTGGAGCTTGTTGTAATTGGTAATATAAATCGTCAAAAGAAGGATTAGATGAAGCGAGCCTTTCACCATAACGAGAAACTTCAAAATGAGGATCAACACCTTGTTTAATAACAGCAGAAATATCATCAATAAATAAGGTGGCAAGATATTTAGCTTTATCTTGAATTCCTAAATAACCAAATGCATCCAGTAAAATATTTCCCGACAACTCTTCCATTTGGTTTAAATTTTCAAATTGAGGCCCTTCAGGAAGAAAACTGCGAGAAGCAATGCGTAGAGCTAAAGATGGATTGTGACCTTGAAGAAATTTAACGGTAGGTTCAATGCATTTTAAATAAGCAGGAAAGTGAACTAAGAAATGGTAAATGGCATCAGGTAATTCATCATCTTCAACATCTGCAAAATTATTTTCTACTGTGTGATAAATGTGTTCTAACCCTTGTTTTGTTAATAAGGTAAGAAATAATTCTATGGCTAAATCACGTTGACTCACGGCATATTGCTGTTGTTTAAGAAACCCTGTTAAATACGCCGTTGCTGGATACGGTGTATTTAATTGAGTCATGGGTGGGGTAATAAGCAGTATTTTAAAACTAGATTTTTGCATGAGTATTTCAGCAATGGGTAGGTTTGTTATAGCTGTATTTTACCTTGATTAAAGTACAAAATAACTTGGATATAACAATATTTTCACCAAATCAACTTGCTTCATAACGATAATTAATTTGATAATAGCGGATGATAAAAAATAAGATAAAAAATACCTTAGTACTTTACCATGCCGACTGTATGGATGGTTATGCCGCAGCATGGGCTGTGTGGAAACAATTGGGAAATGCAGCTAAATATCAAGCTGTTCGGCATCATGCACCTTTGCCTGATTTTCAAGCAGGTACTGTGATATATATTGTTGATTTTTGTTACCCGATGGAAGTACTTGTTTCAGCTGCCAAAAAAGCAAGTAAAATTGTTGTTTTAGATCATCATATTAGTGCACAAAAAGATTTTGAAACATATCAAAATAAACAATGTCTACCCAGTAACCTTGAAATGAAATTTATTCAACAGCACAGTGGCTGTGTTATTACTTGGCAATATTTTCAGGGTGATAATAGTGAGCTGCCTGTTTTATTGCAGCATATTGAAGATCATGACTTATGGAAGCATCAACTGCCTAAAACCGAAGAAATATGTAGAGCACTTTATTTACGTTTACCGGTTAATTTTTATGCTTTTGAGAAAATTAAACTATCAACTTTACGGCGAGAAGGTGAATTATTAATTAAGCAGCAAAGATTAAATATTGCCCGGTTATTTAAAGCAAGACATAAGGTTAAACTTAATAATCAAAATGGACTGGCTGTAAATGCTCCAGGTATGTTTTCAAGTGATTTAGGCCATCAACTGGCAGAAAAGTCAGGCACCTTTGGTTTAACCTATTTTTATCATGGCAAGCATCAGCGTTATGAATGTGGGTTAAGATCAATAGGGGATTTTGATGTCTCTGAACTAGCTAAGAAATATGGGGGAGGAGGGCATAAGAATGCTGCCGGGTTTAGAGTGGATCAAGCTACATTTTTAACTTTTTTGTAGTTACAACTAAAGTTTCGGAGTTCATTTTATCTTCAAATAATGCCTTCAGAGGTTGCTTTATAGCATATATTTCTTGCTTGTCAAGAGCCATTCCAAAATATATTTCTCGTAATT
>CAYYNM010000116.1:0-3985 GCA_964472945.1 uncultured Methylomarinum sp.
ACCATCTTTCGTCTGTTTAATTTCTTATCAATTTGGCGAAGGTATTGTTATTATAATACCTTTTTTCGTTAAATTAATTTTGCGCAAGTACTTACAAGGTGACACATTTTTTCATTTAATATGGCCGAGACTCATGGATAATCAGGTACCTTTATGCAAACCCTGAGGGGTTCCATTCATCCATCATTTTCTGCCGTGAGATATCAAGTCTTTCAGACATCAATCCAGCAAATCGTTTTAATAACTGATAACCAAATTCTGGATCTTGCTCACATCTTGCCAAGATACTAACACCATCAAATTCAAGTAAAACCGAATCCTCTCCAGCTCTGGCCTGGAAGTGCCATTGATAAGGTGAAATTAACCAAGACCAACCTAAAACCTGATCTGTACATAATGATTGAATTTCTAAAATAGGCCCCATTAAAGCGGGAACCTCGATAGAAATACAGCCATGACGGATGATATAAAATTTGTCGGCACGTTCTCCTAAGTGAAATAGAGTATCCCCCTGTTTAATCTCTAAGGTGTTCGCATATTCACTCAGAAGTTCCACAAATTCTGTTTTAAGCTCTGAAAAAAAAACATGCGTAGACAAATACTCGGTAATTGATTGATTGTTCATTAATTAGTTCTCCAGTTTTTGTTTTTCTAAGACGGAACAGTATGTAATTCCTATTGTTACTATTTCAAATATCAAACTTAGAAATATTGGCGATAGTCTTGTCACTTATTTATCTGCAGTGTTCTAGTTGCTTTAAGGAATCAGTAATAAACAATCTAAGTTCGTTTAAATATCATTAACGTGACATCATCTTTAAATAATTCACTTTGACAGAACTGTTTCAATTCATAAATGATTATTTCAATAATAATTTGTGGCGAATGATTCGCATACTTATGAAGAATCTGGCAAACGGGCGCAATACCAAAAAACTCACCTGCCGGATTTTCAGCTTCTGTCAAACCATCCGTATAGAGCAAAATTAAATCACCTGATTCCATCACAAGTGACTTTTCTTCAAAAGAAATATTTTTGCGTACACCTAAAATCAAACCTTCGGCATCTAATTCTGTACATTGCAGTTCTTCTTGCTTAAGTAATAAGGGGGGGGGGTGTCCTGCATTAGAAAAAGATAATTTTTTTTTATTTATATTGTATTGTAAATAAAATAAAGTAATAAAGTAGTCAGCAGTATCTAAATCTTGATAGAGAAAATCATTTAAAATAGTTAAGGTTTTAGCAGGGCTACTAGGCCAATTGGCTTGACTACGAATAGCACTCCGTGTCTCTACCATAAATAATGCGGGACCAATGGAATGGCCAGAAACATCGGCCATCACTATATCCAGGTTTCCTTCATCTCTAAAAAAATAATCAAAATAATCTCCACCTACTTGGTCGGCAGGTAAACAAAAGCCCTGAATTTCAAAGTCATCAGTTTTGATGGCTTTAGAGGGAAATAAAGAGGATTGTATTCGGCGCGCTATATTCATTTCACTTTGTGTATAAGCTAAATTAATTTCAGCCTGACGAATTTGTTTTTCTGTTTGTTTTCGAGTAGTTATATCATGAATAAAACCACTAAATATAAAACTGTCCCCAAGTTTTAAGGGAGAGACACTGAGCTCTACAGGGAATTCAGAACCATCTCTTCGAACAGCTGTCTGTTCTAGTAATTTTTTAAGTATCAAGCCTTCGCCACTACGCAGATAATGATCTAGCCCCTGATTATGTAACTTTCGAAAGCGCTGTGGAATGATGAGCATTTCAAGACGCTGCCCAATAGCTTCTTGTTTTGACCAGCCAAACATTTTTTCCGCATGATGGTTCCAGTCAATAATAATGCCATGGGCATCCATAATCACAATGGCGTTGAGAGCACTTTCAATAATTAACCGCGTACGCTTTTCACTATCTATTAAGGCATCTTGGTAATGTTTCTGAGCAGTAATATCACGATCTACTCCTCGCCATTTTACTACCTTGCCTTCAGCGTTAATAATGGGTAACCCTGTTGACTCAGTGATAACACGTTGACCATTTATATGTCGGTAATGGTTACATAAAGCATAGAAAGGTTTATGTTGAGTCGCATTTGGCTGAAGATCTGATTTATCTTCCGAGGTGAGTAATTCACTATAATGTTTACCGATCAGTGTTTCAGGACTCATACCAAGAATGACATTTACAGCGGCACTACTGTAAATATAATAACCATTCTCATCTTGTTCCCATAACCATTCCCCCGTCATATCAGCCATTTGACGGAACCGCTGTTCACTTTCTATTAACGCATTTTCGACTTCTCTCCTTTGAGTAATATCTTCTTCTACGGCTAAAAAATTTGTGATTTCGCCCGCTTCATTTTTAACAACACTAATACACTCATACGCCCAATAAATTTCACCATTTTTCTTTTTATTCTTGAGTTCGCCTTGCCATTCACCTGTTTGAAGCAATCTCTGCCACATATCTTTATATTGCTCCCCTGTTGTGTTTGTTGATTGCAATATTTTAGGGTTACGACCAATGAGCTCTTCAGCAGAATATCCTGAAAGTTCAATAAATTTAGGATTAACATATTCTATAGCACCTCTAGCATCAGTTATTACAACAGCACTTGCACTTTGCTCAACCGCTGTTTGCATAATTGATAAGTCCATAATATTTCCCTTCATTGTGTTATTTTGTAGGCTAAGTTACATGATTTATTGCATGACTTAATGCATGACTTAATGCTTTAAACTTAAATTCAAACCCTGCTTTTTCTAGTCTATCTGGTATAACGCGTTGCCCTCCCAGAAGCAACATAGACATTTCACCCAGGAGTATTTTTAAAACAAATGCAGGGACGGGGATTATTGCTGGTCTGTTTAATACCGACCCTAGTATTTTACTAAACTCTCGGTTTGTTACTGGTTGTGGTGATGATGCATTAAAAACACCGTGTAAGGTAGGTGATTCGAGTAATACCTCAATAATATCAATTAAATCAGTGCGATGTATCCAAGACATCCATTGCTTACCATCACCAATTGGCCCACCTAAGCCAAATTTAAAAGGTGGTAATATGCGTTTAAGAAAGCCTCCATCATCACCAATCACTAAAGCTGTTCTAATAACACAAGTCCTTACACCTAGTTTTTCTGCTTCAAATGCTGTTGCTTCCCATAAAGCACATAGCTGATGTGAGAACTCTTCATGCGGGAGGGACTCCTCAGTAAGTATTGTAGAACCTTTATCGCCGTAATAGCCAATGGCTGAACCACTAATTAAGACCTGAGGTTTGTTGGTTGTTTTTTTTATATAGCTAATCAACTGTTCTGTGGTCTTTATTCGACTATCTAGCAATTGTTGTTTTCTTATATCAGTCCAGCGAGCATCAGCAATACCCTCACCAGCAAGATTTATAATGGCATCAAATGTATCTGATGCCATTAATTGATCTAGATTATTAATTGACTCAACCGACTCGCCACAAAGAGTAGATACTTTTTCTGGGTTGCGACTTAAAACGGTTAAATGATGGTCTTTTCCTAGTAAAAAATGACAAAGTTTTTTACCTATAAAACCTGTTCCACCCGTTATTAAAATTTTCATTTCACACCTCTTGCAAAAGATTTAATCGTTATACTTCACGTGGTCACGACTACGGTTTTCTATCGGTCGGATTTTGCCGATATACTGCGTTGCTAAAATGGTTACGTAGCTTGCTATGCGCCCATTTCAGAGCCTTGCTATTGACAAAAACCAACTCGCTATAAATTCTCCAACCGTGACCGCGTGAAGTATTAATGAACTTTCTATATAAAAGTTGACTAAATAAGTAGGAGATAAATTCAATTTTTTTTATTTATTTACTCATTATGAAACAGATTGTATGGCTTGGTCCTGAAATTGTTGACGATATTAAACGTCTTTTTGATCAGAGAAAGTATGCTGATGCTTATGATGTGATTATTAATAACACAGATTGGGATC
>CAYYNM010000116.1:4085-10393 GCA_964472945.1 uncultured Methylomarinum sp.
CAGAGAAAGTATGCTGATGCTTATGATGTGATTATTAATAACACAGATTGGGATCAATTTGATGGAAAAAAATGGTTTATTGCCGCTGCAGGGGTTAATAGAAACGAAGGTTATGCATCTTCATTTATAAAAACATATACCCTTATTGCTAATAAAATACAGACTGAGGGTAAAAAGAATATTTCTGACCTGCAGATTAAAAAGGCTTCCAATAAAATTGCAAAACATATTTTGACACATGTGATAAATAATAAAGGACTCGTCCCCAGCTTTGATCAGTTACAGAAAATAGATTATGAGATTTCAACAACTGAACTACAATTGCAAACATTGCAATGGGCTGGAACGCCATTTGGAATTTTTCCAGGTTGCGAAGGCCCTGTGCCTGATAAATTATCTGATTGGTCTTTAGTACTTATAGCAACCGAATATGCCATAGTTTCATCTCTATATGAAGGCTCTACAACTTATATTAAGAGTTTTTTTGACCATGCATTTAACAATGCCTATTTAAAAGAGGGTAAGAAAATGAAAACTAAACATCATTTTAAAATGTTATATGACGGAGATTGTCCAATATGTCGAGCTGAAGTTAGCTGGTTAACTAAATGTAATAAAGACGGCTATTTGGAGTTTGAAGATATTTCAAAAACAGACAATAGTGATGACCAGCGAAGCTATGGAAAATCAAAACAGGAACTGTTAGATAGGATACATGGTGTTACTGAAGAAGGAGAGCTTATTTCTGGTGTTGAAGTGTTTAGACATTCTTATAATTCAGTTGGTTTAGGCTGGATGATGGCACCCAGTAAATGGCCATTATTTGAACCTATCTCGGATTGGGGTTATACCTTATTTGCCAAGCATCGTGTAAGATTAGGTCGATTAATTGATAAAGTTATTGCCAGGTTTGTTTAAGCAGTAACAGATTATCCCCCCCCCTTCAATCCTAACGACAGGACAGAATATAAATGATTGTGACTGAAGAAAAAACAAACGGTTTTAGTGTCCTTTTTGTTAAGGAAGAACGTATTGATGCACATAACTCTGCAGAATTAAAAGATTATATCCTGCATATGATTGAACAAAGCAAGGTTAATATCATTGTTCAATTGGAGCACGTTAGATTTGTTGATAGCTCAGGTTTAGGGGCTTTATTATCAGGGTTTAAACATGCGGAAGCCAAATCAGGAAGACTTTCCTTATCTAATCTACAACCCCAAGTATTATCAATGTTTGAACTGACTCGGTTAAACAGGGTGTTCGAAATACAAACGGATTTACAGAACTTTTTTGAAATTGATTGCCAGGAGGAAAAATGAATTCTACGACAAATTTTCAAGTTGATGTGGTGATTCCGACTCAGACAAAATACCTTCATCTTATTGGTAGTATTGGTGAACATATAGGTAAGGATCTTGAAGACTTTTCGGGTGATAGAGATGCATTGGCGTATCATTTAAACTTGGTATTAACAGAAGCCACCACTAATGCAATAAAACATGCTAACTCAGAAGATCCAAAAGATACTGTCAGAATAAATATTGATATTCAGGAGCAAGAATTAATTATTAAAGTGTATGACCACGGGCAAGGGTTTGACCTTGAAACCGTACCTAACCCTGATTTTGACCAACTCAAAGAAAATGGTATGGGCTTATTTTTTATTAAGACACTTATGGATTCAGTGACTTATACAAAAAGTGCTGGTTGTAATGTTCTTGAAATCAGAAAACTATTGATTTAAAGAGGGTTTTTATGAGAATAATCTCTAGTGATTGCAAATCTGATACACAATGGCTAAAAACCTTTCACAAGATGATAAGACGTCTGTTCGATAAGCAGGAAAGTGAAACTTTATGGTTAAAATACCAAGCTGCTTTTTCAGCCGATTATCAAAGTTTAATGCCTCCCCGATATGCCATTAGCGATATTGTCAGCATCGAAACCACTTTAAAAACAAAAAAATCACAAGTAGGCTTATTAAAACCCTGTACTAAAAAAGATCATTACAGACTGCATTTCTATAGCTTAGAGCACCGCTTTCTGGATGAGTATTTTCCGATTATTGGCAATTTGAATTTACGTGTCATCGACCAGGTCCAATTCCCTTTAGAAGTAAAAGGAAGCATGGTATTCATAAAAAGTTTTACCATCACGGTGGCCGATTCTCAATATGCTTCTTTTCAAGTTTTAAGAAAGCCATTACTAAATATGATTGCAGCTCTGTTAGATGAAAAAGTTGAAAATGATCCTCTAAATCGATTACTTATTTTAACGGGGCTGTTATGGCAAGAAATTGATGTTCTAAGAGCCTACCGAAATTATTATTTACAATTAGCAGATAAAACAACAAGAGATAGTTTTCATAATACCCTGATTAGTAACCCTGAGGTCGCACTCAATTTATTTAAATATTTTGATGCTCGCTTTAAACCTGATAACAAGTGGCAAGACAACCTACAAAGAGAAGAGCAAGCACTTTTCCCTTTGCGAATTAAATTGCTAGAAGCTATAGAACAGGTTGTTCATATAAATCATGATCGGATATTACGTACTTTATTTAACCTTATTGATGCCACTGTACGGTGTAATTTCTATGTCAGACGAGATTTAGAAAACTACTTTATTGCATTTAAAATAAATAGCTTAGGTGTCATCAATATGCCTAATCCAAGACCAGAGAATGAAATTTATGTGCATGCCGTTGATATGGAGGGTATTCACTTACGTGGAGGAAAAATTTCCAGAGGTGGAATTCGGTGGTCTGACCGTACAGATGATTTTCGTACTGAAATTCTGGGATTGATGCAAACTCAGATGAGTAAAAATGTATTGATCATTCCCAAAGGAGCCAAAGGTGGTTTTATCGTTAAAAAGGATTGTGTCCCCAGCTGTTTAAGAGAAGCAGGTAAAAAAGCCTACATCACTTTTATCCAGGGTCTATTGGATTTAACTGACAATTATATTGACAATAAAGTCGTCCTTCTCCCAGGTATTGTTAGTTATGATTATCATGACCCATACCTCGTTGTTGCAGCAGATAAAGGCACTGCACAATTTTCTGACCTGGCTAATTCTGTTGCAAAAGATTATAACTATTGGTTAGCAGATGCTTTTGCCAGTGGAGGCTCAGAAGGTTATAACCATAAAGAACTTGGAATTACGGCTAGAGGAGCATGGGAAAGTGTTAAAAGACATTTCCGTGAATTAGGAAAAAACATACAGCAACAACCCTTTACCGTGGTAGGTATTGGCAGTATGGATGGTGATGTCTTTGGGAATGGCATGTTGTTATCGCCAGTCATTCAATTATTAGCTGCTATCAGTGGTGAGCATATTTTTATTGATCCAGCCCCTTTAGATTTACATGCATCATTTATAGAGCGGCAACGTTTATTTAATTTACCGCATTCCAGCTGGGATGATTATAACCACAAGCTTATATCTGACGGAGGTGGCGTTTTTAAACGTGATTCCAAGGCTATTTCTGTTTCACTCGCCATGAAAAAATGGTTGGGTATCCGTTATCAGACTATTGATGGAGAAACGTTAATTAGATATCTATTAAAAGCCCAAATAGAATTACTGTGGTTAGGTGGAATAGGGACTTACGTTAAAGCCAGTACCGAGACAGATGCTGAAGCAGGAGATAGAGCTAATGATGCTGTACGTATAGATGCCTCTGAACTTCGTGCTAATGTGGTCGGAGAAGGCGCCAACCTTGGTTTTACCCAAAAAGCTCGCATAGAATATGGCTTGGCAGACGGTCGAATTAATACCGATGCTATTGATAACTCTGCGGGTGTAGATATATCAGACCATGAAGTCAATTTAAAAATTTTACTGAAGGGTCTACCTAAAAATGAAAAAGGCTCAGCTTTATTTAAAAGTTTAACCAACAAAGTAAGTACCTCAGTACTGCAAAATAATTACCAGCAATCACTCTGTCTATCTCTGGAACAAATTCGTTGCACAACTCAATTAAAATCTTATTTACAGTTAGCTGACCAGTTAGAATCTTCAAGTTTTCTAGATAGAAAAGTAGAATCTTTTATGCCAGAGAAAGAGATTTTTTCTCGCCAGCCACAACGATTAACGCGTCCTGAATTAGCTGTATTAATAGCGGCAAGTAAAATGCAACTGACTCAAAAACTATTGGAACAAACCGATTTTCTTGAGCAGGATTATTTTCAAAATATGTTACTTAAATACTTTCCCGCTTTACTGAGTCATACTTATGCCAATAAAGTGAATGCACACCCATTAGCACGCGAAATTAAAGCGACCGGCATCAGTAATAAAATTATTAATCAGGCCGGGGGGCTTTTTTTACAATCAAGCTCCGAAAGTGGCAATAATGTACTTGAAAATAGTCTGTGTTATCTGACCTTTGACCGAGTCATTGAAGCTGATAATTTAAGGTCTGTCATTTATGATCAGGATAATAAAGTTAATTCTGAAGACCAATATGCGGCATTACTGGCAATTGAAAATACCTTATTTATTTTTTGTCAATGGTCACTGCTCAATGAAAAAAAACATGCACCTATAGAAAAAACAATAGAATGTTACCAATCCTATTTATTGGAATATAAGCTATTATTTCAACAAAAGTTAATAACTTTAAGTCAATACAAGCAACAAATTAAACATTATCAACAAGCAGGTTTCCCACAAGAGTTAGCTGAAAGTATATGTTTTATTGAAAGTATTGAAGATTTTCCCTATTTAGTTACTTTAGCAGAAGCAGCAAACAAAAGTTTTTTGGCTATTTTACAAACTTATAATGAATGCAATATATTTTTAACCTTAGACCCTGTCTACCATCATTTAAAAAGCATTCAATTAAATGATCATTGGGAAAAGAAAGTATGTATAGATTTACAGAATGAGTTAAAGAAAATCATTGGGAATATGGTTAAAACAATGGCCACAATGGAAATCACAGTTGCTGATTTTTTCTCTGATAATAAGATAAATAAAGCTTTACATCAATATCAAACGGTTGTTAAAGAAATTAACGGACTTTCAAAACCCAACTTAATGTCTTTTATTGTTTTAAAAGAGGCATTGGCAAAGGTTGTGTATAAGTAGGTGATTATATTTACTCTAACATTTGGAAGGTTATTAACAAACCACAGGCTATATAGTCAATTCACATTTTAGGCAACATCAAATCAAGGGAAATTTAGAAATCGTTGTCACTTCTTTAGATTTGATCAAATAGATCCAACCATAATATTCACCCAGCACCCTTTTACATTGTTAAAAAGTGGTTAAGGAGAAAGCTTTATAGCAACACCAATACCATCCAAAGCTCTTTGCTTATCAGTCTCTTCCTCTTGCTTTAGAATCACTTCGCCATCAATTTTAATATATTCATCTTTTTGATTCTTTTTTTCTGTAAATAGGTCAGGTAAATAACTTCGTTTTTTATAATTTGAAGTGTTTTTAGGAAGCGTTGGGGTATTATATTTACCAGGTATAGATAAATCCAAAATAGGTTTAGATTGGACTGGTTCAATTGACTCAGGCTTTTCTGCAGTTTTAAATACTTTCTTTTTAATATTTTTTTTCTTTACCTTGAAAGAACTCTGAACCAATTCCTTTACTGGTTTTTTTTCTAGCTGTTCTTTTTTTATATTATCAATTTTTTTATTACTTGAGCCATCCTCACAGCCATTAATGTAAAAAGCTAATAAAAAAATAAGAAAAATAATTTTTTTTTTCATCCTTTTTCCTTTCAGGTAACTATTATGGGTTATTTTAGCCTGAAATATTCTAAAATCAAAAAAAGAGCATAAGTTAACGGAAATTGGCGTTTTGGCCGTAGATAAAATAAACCCTATCCTCAAGTAAAAGCCCTATGGAATATGGTTAAAGAAGGAAAAAAGGTGAGGTATTAAATGAATATAGTTATTAACAAGCTACCGTTTAAAATTGTAGAGTGGGCTTTGGTTCGCCATTGAATTAGTGTTTTTGAGTTATTATAGGAGGATGAGTCCCTCTAAATTCAGATAAAGGGCAGTTATCTTTTATAAATTTAGAGAACAATAAAAGTCTTCCTGTTTACGTATAAGTCTCAGCCAATACTTAATCTATAAAAATCTTGCTTTTAGCCCTCCCCAGCAAAGGGAGGGCTAAAAGAAAAATCCGTATTCCTTAAATTTATATTCCATAGCCATGCCACAATTAAGGTTGGAATAAAAAAACATTTTCATACTTAAAAGTGACACGGCTTTTTTCACTGTATCTCGATGTTCCAGTTTTTTTAACTTGAATTCAGAAAATACTAAAAACCATAG